>JAPKMV010000117.1 GCA_026645635.1 Caldilineaceae bacterium | reverse complement strand
GCCGGCCCACTCCCTCCGGCAGATAGTTGGCCACGGTCTTGCGTTCGCCGCCGGTGTGCGGGTCGGTCGCATCGCCGCCGATGTCGCTGAGCACGCCGCGGGGTTTGTGCAGTTTGAAATAGGCGTGGCGCTTCACAAGCGGCAGCGGCTGGCCGTCGACGACGATGCGGTCGCGCGCCGGATCAGCTTTGGCGCCCAACTCCGTCACCGTCACGCCGTTGACCTGGACGCGACCGGCTACGATCAACTCTTCGCACTTGCGGCGGCTGCCGACGCCAGCGCCGGCCATGATCTTTTGCAATCGCTCGACGGCCATTGGGTTTTATCTCGCTTGGTGCATGACAGGTGACGGAGAAGAGATCCCACCCATCGCCAGTCGCAGCCTGGTACAACGGTGCTGCATGTTCCGTGCTGCGTATTCCGTGGCGCCATGCAGCACGAAACACGTGACACAAAACCCAGCTTACTTGCCCACGTGCACTACGCCCCCGGAATCAGCAGCACTTTCAAAATCCCTGGCCGCTGCGCATAGGCCAATGCCTCGACGCCCTGGCTCAAGGGGAAAAGGGCGTCGATCAGGCTATCCACGGCAACAGCGCCGGACTCCAGCGCGGCCAGCGCCCGCGGAAACGGCCCGCAGCGGCTGCCCACAATCGTGATTTCGTCCACCACAATGTGGTTGCCGTCGAACGACGGCGGCGGTCCGGCGTAAGTGCTCTTCTGCACGATGACGCCGCCCGGTCGCACCAGCCGCAGCGCATCCGCGATCCCCTGCGCCGCGCCGGTGACTTCGACAACCACATCCGCCAGATTGTCAGCCAGTGCGGTGTAGGCAGCCTCCTCCGCCGGCATCACGTTGGCAGCACCCAACGCCGGAATCATGCGCAGGCGGTCGTTATGACGCCCCACAACCGTCAGATCGCACCCTGTCGTCGCCAGCGCCATCGCGCAGAGCAGACCCAGACGACCAGCGCCCAACACATAGACGCGGGACGCAGCGGTGATGGGAACCTGTTCGAGCACCTGAAATGCTGCGGCCAACGGTTCGACAAAAACGGCCTGTTCGTCGGCGACTGTGTCCGGCACAGCGTGCAGATTGACCAGCGGCAGCGTCACATACTCGGCAAAGGCGCCGTCGTGACCGGCGATGCCCAAGGCTGTGCGCCGCTGACAGTGCTTGCGCACGCCCCGCCGGCACATGGCGCAGTCGCCGCAACTGATGTTGATCTCACCGACGACGCGGCGGCCAACCCAGGCGGCGTCCGCCGGCGCCGCCACCACTTCCCCCACGAATTCGTGGCCGAGCACGCCCCGAAACCCGCCCTTATAGCCGCGCGTCATCTCGATGTCGGTCGAGCAGACGCCGGCCAGCCGCACGCGGATCAGCGCCTCGTCCGGCGCCGGCGCGGGGATTGGCTGTGCGCGTTCGAGGCGCGGCCCGGTCGATGTCAGCAGCAGTGCATCCATGCGCGTCTCAACTGATGCCGGGGGAGGTGGCCCGCTCAGCACCGTGCACGTCAGGCGGCCGCCGGTCGTTCGCCGGCCGCGGTTTCACGCTTGCCGCTGTGGAAGATCTTGTGTTCATCCCAGGCAGCCAGGAGCGGTGTGGCATTGAAGATCGAGCTGTACATCCCGGAGATGAAGCCGGCAAGCAGCGCGGCGGTGAACTGCTGCAGCGTGGCGCCGCCCAGCACCAGCAGCGCCACCAGCACCAGCATCGCGGTGATCTGCGTGCCCAGCGAACGGGTCGCCGTCTCCAGCAGGCTGCGGTTGGCGATGGTGTTGAAACTGTCGCCCCGATAGCGGCGCAGGTTTTCACGGATGCGGTCGAAGACGACCACCGTGTCGTTGACGCTGAAACCGATCACGGTCAGGATGGCGGTGAGCGTCAGCGCGTCGATCTCCCAGCCCGCGATCCAGTTCATGACGCAGACAAAGGCGAGCACGACGAGTACGTCATGCACCAGCGCGACGATGGCGGCTGCGCCGTAGCGGAAGGGATGCGGCACCTGGCGAAAGGCCCAGGCGATGTAGAGCATGATCAACACCGAGGCAATTGTAATAGCGAAGATGGCGGCGCGGCTTGTTTCCTCGCCCAGCACCGGGCCGAGGCTGCGATAGGAGCGCTCCTCGAATTCACCGATGGTTTCGGTCAAGCCGGCCTTCAATTCCTCTTTCTGTTCGGCGGTCACCGGCTTGAACTTGACTTGCACCGTCTGGTCGTCGCCAACGTTGAAGACGGTCGTGTCGCTGAACCCGGCGTCCACGAAGATCTGCCGCACCGTTGCCGGTTGCACATCCTGGTTGAAGCGAATCTCCCAGATCGTACCGCCGGTGTAGTCGATGCTGAGCGGCAGCAACGGCCGACCGGTGGCGCCCGCCCAGATGAGATAGATAAAGAAGGGCAAGATCGCAATCACTGAAATCGAAAACCAGAGCCGGCGTCTCTCGACAATTTGAATCATGGTAAGCCTTCCTCAGTGCGCCAGGGCGCAGTATTGTAGTCGTTGCGCAAGAACAGCGCTCAGTAGCCCACGATCGCCTGCGCCGAGGCGTTCTGCTGCCGCGAACCCAGCAGTGCGCGCATCATGGCGCGGGTGACGACATACGCCGTAAACATGGAGAGCAAAACACCCAGCCCCAGCGTGAAGGCGTAGCCCTGCACGATGCTGGCGCCGAACGAACTGCCAAACCAGTAGAGCACGGCGCAGGAAATCAGCGTCGTCAGGTTGCTGTCCCAGATGGCGGGCCAGGCGCGGCTGAAGCCCGACTCGGCGGCCAGCCGCGGCGAGCGTCCGAGACGCAGTTCCTCGCGCGTGCGCTCGAAGATCAGGATGTTGGCATCGACGGCCATGCCGATGGAAAGCAGGAAACCGGCGATGCCGGGCAAGGTGAGCGTCACGGGGATCATCTTGTAGATCGCCAGGTTGAAGATCACGTAGCAAATCAGCGCAATGTTGGCCAGCAGCCCCGGCACCCGGTACATGGCCATCATGAAAATCATCACGGCGACCAGGCCGATCAGACCGGCAATGACGCTGCTGCGCACCGAATCTGCGCCCAGGGTGGCGCCGATGGTGCGGGTGTCGGCCACGTTGAGCGGCACCGGCAGGGCGCCATATTGCATCTGAACGGCCAGCGACTGCGCCTCGTCCTGGGTAAAGGTGCCGTTGATCACGCCCTGGTCGCGGATGGCGGCCTCGATCACCGGCGCCGAGAGCACCACGCCGTCCAGCACGATGGCCATGGGGCGCCCAATGTTGGCCGCCGTGTAGTTGTAGAAGATGTCGTTGCCCGATTCGGAGAGCAGGAACGAAATCTGCCAGCGGCCCAGCTGGTCTTGCATGGCCAACGCTTCGCGCAGCACACCGCCGGTCATCGCCGTCTGGAAGACCTGGTTGCCATAGGGCGCATCGATCGGGTCGCGCACCCCTGACGCTGCGGCGGCCTGCGCCTGCTCCACGGCGTCGGGGTGATTGGTCGTGTTGATCATCATCCCTTGCAGCAGCGAGGCGCCCTGCGGGTCGACAAATTCCAGTTGGCCGGTGGACTGGATCGTGCGGATTGCCTGGTCGGGGTCGCGCACGCCGGGCAGTTCGGTGATGATGCGATCCTCGCCCTGCAGTTGCACGACGGCTTCGGAGACGCCCAGCCCGTTGACGCGGTTCTCGACGATGTTGCGGGCCGTATTCATCACCCCCGGCGTCAGCGTCTGGCCGGGCGGCAGCGCCGCCTCCAGCAGCACCTGGGTGCCCCCTTGCAGGTCAAGCCCCAGCTTCACGCCCAGCCCATTTTCTGCGCCACCGGTGGTTTCAGAGCGGACCAGCCACTCCGGGTGAGGCAGCGGCAGCACAACATAGAGCGACAACGCCACCAGCAGACCGATCAATATCAGCACAACCGTGTTATTTCTCATTGCGGACTCCCTCTATCAGCACGTGGCCGCAGCAGGCAAACACTTGGTTCGCAGCCACCACATTGCAAGGCATAACTGGAGCATTATACGATCCACGAAAGGGCGTTCCAAATCTGTCGGGCAGCAGGTTCTCACAAAATCCCATTTTTTGCCCTGGCTGCCTGCTTTCCTTTTTATCAGGAATGCTCTAAAATGGAAGCGAAAGTACGATGAGGGTGCTTTCAGCAAATAAGTGCAGTTCAATTCATAAGGAGTTTTTCAATGGCGAAAAACAAACAAGCGGCTGACGCACTGCTTGCGTCGGCCGATGGCGTTCAAAACGGCGCCAACATCCCCGCCGTCGCAGCGCCGGACACAATCGAAATCCTGACCGAAGACGAGACAAATCCACCAGGGCACACGCCCTACGACCCGACGCCGAAGGCCAGCGCCTATGCGGTTGCGCTGGGACAGCTCAATCGCGTGGCCGACTTCATGGATCTGGAAGACGATATGCGCCTCTATCTGCGCACCTGCCAGCGCGAGCTGATCGTTCACTTCCCGGTCAAGATGGACGACGACCGTGTGCGGATGTTCACGGGCTTTCGCGTCCATCACAACACCACCAAAGGCCCAACCAAAGGCGGCATCCGCTACCATCCCGACGTGACGCTGGACGAGTGTCGCGCCTTGGCAATGTGGATGACCTGGAAGTGCGCGCTGATGGACATCCCCTACGGCGGCGGCAAGGGCGGCGTGATCGTCGATCCGACCACCCTCAGCCCGCGCGAACTGGAGAAGATGACCCGGCGCTACGCCACGGAGATCAGCCCCTTCATCGGGCCGGAACGCGATATCCCGGCGCCGGACGTGGGCACCAATGCCCAGGTGATGGCGTGGATCATGGACACCTACTCCATGCACCGCGGCTATTCGATTCCCACGGTGATCACCGGCAAGCCGGTCTCCATCGGCGGCACCGTCGGTCGCGAGTCCGCCACCGGGCTGGGCATCACCTACATCACTCGCTCGGTGCTGAAGCAACGGCTGGGGCGGTCGCTGGACGACACCACGGTGGCGGTGCAGGGCTTTGGCAACGTGGGCAGTTGGGCTGCCCGCACGATGCACGAGCGGGGCGCGCGCATCGTCGCCATCAGCGACAAGTTCGGCGGCATCTACAACAGCAAAGGCATCGACCTGCGCATGTTGCAGCGCCATATGGCCGAGACTGGCACGGTGGTCGGCTTCAACGGTTCGGATGCGCTCTCCAATGATGAATTGCTCTCCTTGGATGTGGACGTGCTGGTGCCCGCAGCGCTCGAAGGGCAGATCACCAAGCACAACGCGCACCGCGTGCGCGCTACGATCCTGGCGGAAGGCGCCAATGGCCCGACCACGCCGGAAGCCGACGAAATCCTGGCTGACAAGGGCGTCGTCGTGATCCCTGATATCATCTGCAACGCCGGCGGCGTGGTCGTCTCCTACTTTGAGTGGGTGCAGGGATTGCAGTCCTTCTTCTGGGACGAGGGCGAAGTGCGCCGCCAGATGGAGCGCATCCTGCTCAGCAACCTGGAAGCAGTGATCGGCACCACGACCCGCCGCCGCTGCGACCTGCGCACCGCAGGGTACATCATCGCCATCGAGCGCATCGCCGCGGCGATGAAGGTGCGGGGGTTTTATCCGTAAGAGATTGGAGACTGGAGACTGGAGACTGGAGATTAAGAGATTGAGAGATTGGGAGACTGGCTTCAATCTCCTAATCTCCTAATCTCCAATCTCCTACTCTCCAGTCTTCCCTCATTCCCCCACCCAATCTATAATCCCCAACCATGAGTCCTGATCTGCGACGGAAGATGATGTGGTCGCTGGGTGCGGCCATTTTGCTTTATGGCGTCATGGCGCTGTGGAGCGACTGGAATGAACTGACCGCCGCGCTGCGCGCCTTCCCCTGGCAGTGGCTGCCGGTGATTATCGGCCTGACTCTCTTCAACTATGTTCTGCGGTTGTACCGCTGGCACTGGATGCTGAAGCTGGTCGGCGTCGTCATCTCCCGCTGGGACAGCGGACGCATCTTCGGCGTAGGCATGTTGATGGTGATGACGCCCGGCAAGGTGGGCGAGCTGCTCAAGAGCTACATGGTCAAGAATGTGACCGGCACGCCCATGAGCACCACTGCGCCGCTGGTGGTGGCCGAGCGGGTGATCGACGGCATCGCCATGCTGGTGCTGGCCGGCATCGGGTTGATCGCCTTCCCGGAGCCGCGGGCGCGCACCGTGGCCGCGGTCGTGCTGAGCATCTTCCTGGCAGGGATCATCGCCATCCAGATTCGGCCGCTGGCGCTGGCGCTGCTCGGCTTTGCCCACCGCCTGCCGGTCATCCATCGCTTTTCCGACAGCCTCTACCAGATCTACGAGTCGGCCTACATCATCTTCAAGCCGCGCAACCTGACCGTCGCCCTGCTGGTCGGGCTGGTGGCGTGGGCGGCGGAAGGCGTCGCCTTTGGGCTGGTGCTCATCGGCTTCGGCGCACCCGCCGACTGGCAGACCCTCCTGATCGCGATCTTCATCTTCAACATCAGCACGGTGATCGGCGCGGTGACGGCGATGCCGGGCGGCGTGGGCGGCTTCGAGGGCAGCAGCGTCTTCTGGACTAACCGCCTCTTTGGCATGGACCTGGCCATTGCCACCGCCGCGGCGCTGCTGGTGCGTTTCTGCACGCTCTGGCTCGGCGTGGGCGTCGGCGCGGTGAGTTTCCTGCTGTGGGGCGGCGAGTTGCTGGCCGGCGCGGAGGAGATGGAGCAGCAGGTGCAGGTGGGTGATGTTGAGATTGAGAGATTGAGAGATTGAGAGATTGGGTTTTGTGAGGAATGAAAAGTCCCGCTGGAAAATTTCCAGCGGGACTGATTTTTGCGAAAGCCTCCGGTTGGGATCCTGGAGGCTCTCTTCTGCCGGTAAGTGAGGGCTTCCGGCGTCGGAACAACAGCGCACCCGTAGTATCGCCTGTGCAGATTAGCGATGCATGAAACAAATCTAAATTGTTGATAAGCCCACGCCGCCCCCGTCAACTAACCAGGAATCTATTCAGAACGGTCACGGCGTAGGCTGGCAGACAGCCAGGGCGCACAGTGGCTGTGCGTCGCGCGTGCGCAAGCCGTCAAACTTCCCAAGGAGCATCTCGATTATGAGCAAGAATGGAAATGGCAACCTGCCCCATCATAACCTCTACATCAACGGCCAGTGGCGAGCACCCACAGCCGAACACTACCGCGCCACCACCGATCCGGCCACGGGCGAGGCGCTGGCGATGATTGCCCAGGCCGACATCGACGACACCCGCCTGGCGATTCAGGCTGCGCGCGACGCTTTCGACGACGGCTACTGGGCAAACATGGAGCCGGGCGAACGCTCGCGGCTGCTCCACGCCGTGGTGGACGCCATCGAGGCGCGGCAGGACGAGATCGCCGAGGCGGAGATGCGCGACGGCGGCTGCACCTGGCGCAAAGCCTACCTGCTCGACATCCCCGTCGGGCTGATCCACTTCCGCCACTTCGCCAAGCTGGCTGACTTCGACCCGCTGGAGCCGGTGCCGCAGATCACCTTCCCGGCGCTCTCCTACAACATCGTGCGCCGCGAGCCGATCGGCGTCTGCGGGCAAATTATCCCGTGGAACTTCCCCTTCCTCATGGCAATCTGGAAGATCGCACCGGCGCTGGCCGCGGGCAACACGATCATCCTCAAGCCGGCCACCTTTACCCCGCTGAGTGCGCTCAAGATGATGGAGATCATCCACGACAGCGGGCTGCTGCCGCCGGGCGTACTCAACCTGGTGACCGGCCCCGGCCAGGTCGTCGGCCCGGAGCTTTGTACCAACCCGCGCGTCGACAAGATTGCGTTCACCGGCAGCACCGAGGTGGGCCGCGAGATCATGATACAGGCCTCCAGCACCATCAAGAAGGTGACGCTGGAACTGGGCGGCAAAAGCCCCAACATTATCCTGGAAGACGCCGACCTCGACCTGGCGGTGGACGGCAGCCTCTGGTCGACCTTTATGCACAACGGCCAGGCGTGCGAGAGCGGCACGCGCCTCTTCGTACCCAGCAGCATTTATGACAAGTTCATGGAGCGGCTGGTCGACCGCGCCAGCCGGCTCAAGGTCGGCCTGCCCGCAGATGGCGCCACCGACCTCGGCCCGGTGATCAGCCAGGGACAACTCAACACGGTAGAGTCCTACATCGAGCTGGGGCTGAAGGAAGGCGCCACACCCGCGCTCCTGGGCAAGCGCCCCACCGACCCCGAACTGCAAAACGGCAACTTCATCACGCCCACCATCTTCACCGACGTGGACAACAGCATGCGCATTGCCCAGGAGGAGATTTTCGGGCCGGTGCTCTGCGTGATCAAGTATGACGGCGAAGACGAGGCGGTGCGGCTGGCCAACGACACGATCTACGGCCTGGCCGCGGGCGTGTGGAGCCGCGACACCGAGCACGCGCTGAGCGTGGCCAAGCGCATCCGCGCCGGCACGGTCTGGATCAACGACTACCACCTGA
>JAPKMV010000116.1 GCA_026645635.1 Caldilineaceae bacterium | reverse complement strand
GTCTCCATCGGCGTCGCGGGTACGATCCTGATCGTGCGACACATCGGCTGGCAGTGGCGCAAGCACCCGGAAGATTCGATGATCTACATGACCGGCCGACCGGCGCCCCCGCGCAAACCGGCTGGCGCCACGGCGTAGATTACCTTCGACGCAGAGGCGTTAAGGGGTGGAAGAAGTTCCACCCCTTTTGTGATCCTCTGCGTGCCTCTGCATCGCCGCGCCTCTGCGTCAAGCATACCTTCAGGACAGAGCTAACTACCCCAATAACTCGATCCGGTAGTCCACCAACTGCGCGTCGAGCCGCCAGCCCTCCACCGCGTTGGCGACATGCTGCAACTGGCGGTGGGCCAGCGCGCCCGTCTGGCTGACGCAGGCCACTTCGAGCACGGCGGCGCTCAGTTCATCCTGCAAATCTGCCTCGCAGACCGAGACGTTGAATTCCCGGCGCAGGCGGGCAATGAGCGGCTTGAGGATGCCCCGCTTGCCCTTCAGGCTGCCGTTCATCGGCAGATTCAGTTCGATGGTCAAGAGTCCAACGGCCATAGGCTATTTGTGTCCGGTCCACGCCGGGTTGGCAAAAGTCTCCCGAATCAGCACCGCCGACTGGCGCAGTTCCGCCGGCGACAACTGACTCACCTTGAACTGAAGATTGAGCGCCTGCGCAAAGCCCTGCTCCATCGCCGCGCAGACCTGGGCAAAGGTCACCACCAGCGCATCCTCGGCGACACCCAGCGCCTGCGCCAGTGTACAGGCGCGCGCGGCCAGCTCCTGGCGCAGCGCCATCGCCGCCGCCGCATCCAACGCCAGCACGTCGATCAGCCGGGTGATGTCGCCTACGAGCGGCAGGCTGCCATGCTGGAGCACGTAGCCGCCGCGCCGGCTCTGCGCGCTGCCCATTAACTTGCGCGGCCCCGCGGTGATCTCGTAGGCGCTGGGTGTCTCGAAGCAGGCAGCCGACACATCTCTGCTCACCCGCACCGTGCCCGGCGCCTTGTCCGCGGCGACGCCCAGCGCCTGCAAGCCCAGCATGAGCGCGTTGCTGATGCGCAGGTAGGCGTCCATCACGCCGCCGGCCATGCGCGATTCGTGGTCGGGCGCGGCCACGGAGTAGGTGAACTCGTCGATGTGAAGGATGGCGCGCCCGCCGGTGGGCCGCCGCACGATCTCGTAGCCGCGTGCCGCGACGGCATCCAGGTCGATCTCGGCGAGGGGCTGGTGACGCCCCAGGCTGACGGCCGGCGGCTGCCAGCGGTAGAAGCGCACGGTGGGCAGGCTTGCGCCGGCCGTGCACGCCTCGGCGACGGCCTGGTCGATGGCCATGTTGGCCGCGCCGGAACGGGGTGCGTCGTCGATGATCAGCCGCCAGGTGGCAGCGGGATAGGTTTCTTCCTCGACGGCGACGAAGACGTCGGTTGGTGGTGCATTGTCATTCATGCGGTTCTATCGTTGTTCAAAGATTCTGAGTCACGAATGGCACGAATTCTGACGAATGTCCACGAATGATTCGTTTCGATTCGTCCAAATTCGTGCCATTCGTGACCTGTGTCTGCCTGCAATGCCCGATCACCCGGTGTCCTCGCGGCGACCCGCTCAATGTGTGAATGGCAACGCCTCCACGATAGCCGCTGCGCCCTCGGCCAGCAAGGCCGCGCCTGTGGCGTTGTGCGGGCGCTTGACGATGGCCAGCGCCAGATGGGCGGCCAGGGCGGGACTCCACGCAACCGATGTGACGACGCCCACGTCGCGCCCGTCGGCGGTGATCTGAGCGCCCGCAGCCAGCGGCTCTGCACCGCGCAACCCCACCAACGTGCGCGTCACTTTATCATAGGTCACCTGGCGGGCGATGATCTCCTGGCCAGTGTAACAGCCCTTGTTCTCAGCACAAGCCCAGGCGAGACCAACTTCCAGCGGGTTGTAGTCGCCGGTGAGCTCCGCGCCGGGGGCGGGGCGGCCCAACTCGACGCGGCGGGCGTGAACCGCGAGATCGTCGGTCAAGCGGAGGGCGCCGGCCTGTTGCAACTCCTCGACAATGGCGTCAAGTCGCGCCGCTGGAACCACCAACTCGACGCCGGGCAGGTCGTACTCTCGTTGCACCACGGCGAGCAGACCCTCGTGTTCGTGCACCGCACCGTCGGCGGCCTGCGCTAGATCGAAGCCCAGTGCGGCCAGTGCGTTCACCGCCTGCGGCCCCAGCACGCGCAGCCGCGCCAGCGTTGCGCCGCGATTGCTTACGCGCACCTTGTCCATGAAGAAGATCTGGCCGCGCAGATGCCGTTCGAGCGCGGCGGTCTCGCCTGGCGCGGGCAGCAGCCAGATCGCGTCGGGTTCCCCTGCGGGCGACACCACGGTGAAGACCTGGACGATCCTGGCGGTCGGGCTGGTGAGCACGGTGACGCAGGACTGGCCGGGACGCAGCGCGGCGACGTTGTTGGTGGTCATGCGCTGGAGAAAATCGGCGCGGTCGGCGTCGGTGAGCACGAGCACGCCGGCAGTCGGGCGCAATTGCAGCGCCGCGCCATCGCGCAAGGCCGTGTATTCATCAAGAACAAGCTGAGTGTCGATCAACATCTTTCTGGTTCCTATGCTTGATAGACCGCGGATTTGGCGGATGAGGCGGATTTTCGCGGATGATTCAAAAAATCCGCGTGAATCCGCCAAATCCGCGTCATCCGCGGTCTATTCCAATCCACCGTACCGCCGCAGAAACTCCAGAATACGATAGTACATCTCCCGCCCCGAGTCGGTCAGATTCTCGCCAATGCCGAGATAATGGCTCACATCTTCGTAATAATAGGTTTCGACCGGTGCGCCGGCCGCACGGACGGCCGCTTCCAGGGCATGGGCCTGGTCGATGGGCAGCACCCGATCGGCGGCGGTGTGGATGATCAGGGTGGCGGGCAACTCGTCGGCCACGAAGACAGGCGAGTAGCGCAGAAAGGCGAGCGGGTTGCGGTTGGGCGCGCCCAGCGCGGGCACCAGCAGGCTGTACTGCGGCGGCATCTCGATCTCCCCGGCGTAGTAGGCTTGCGCGCCGGCAAAGGCGTCGGCCAGCCCGCCCACCGTGACCCAGCCGGCCAGGCTGTCGCCCTCCAGCCGCAGCAGCCGCGCCAGGATCGCGCTGCTGTAGCTGCCGCCCATCGCCACGGGGCGGTCCGCGCCGACCTCCGGGCCGAGCGCGCCGCTTTGCGCCAGCCGCAGCGCGATGAGCGCGTCGCCGGCCTGGGCATCGGCGTCCACACCGCGCTCCGGCTCCGGCGCAATGCCGACGACGGCATAGCCGCTGGCAGCAAAGGCCACGCTCACATTCTGCCAGTCGTCGATGGCGGTGGGCGCGATAAAGAGCACCGGCGGGTAGCGGTCGGCCGGCATCGCGGCCAGCGGCAGATAGAGGCGCAGCGAATCCACGGTGACGCCGTCGTGGTCGAAGGCGTAGGCGCGCACTTGGGCCGCGGCATCCGTCGGAAAGGGCGCGGTGGCGGTGTAGGCGGCAGTCTGGCGCAGGTTGACCGCCGCGGCCAGATCCGCAGGCAGCAGCGGCGGCGTGAGCGGGGCCAGGGCCAGGTCGGCCACCGTGATGGCCGCACCCTCGGCGAGGGTGAACAGCATGGGCGCGCCGGTGGACGTGGTCAATTCGCCTTCGGCCAGGCCGGGCGCGACCGCAGCCACGGCATAGACGCCGGGCGGCGCGTCGATGCGATAGCGGCCGGCGGCGTCGGTGCGGGCGGTGTGCGCCGCACCGGTGCGCTCGGCAACAAGCACAGTGGCGCCGGCCACCGGGACGCCATCGCGCACGACGCGCCCGGCAAGCGAACCGGGCGCCCCCGCCGGCGTCGCCAACAGCCCGAATTGGCGCTCGACCAGGTAGCCGAGGACGTTCGCCTGGGGCGAAGGCCGGCATGCGGCGAGGAGGAAGAACAATGCGAATAGGAGCAGTAGACGGCGCTTCAAAGTTCTTGCCATTGGAGCGAACAAGGTGGGCACGTTCCTTCGTGCCAAAGCTGAACCGATAGCGGCATTCTATCACAAACGCAAACACAATCCGCAGATTGACGCAGATTACGCAGATGTGACGTGCGCTGTCTGCGAAAATCTGCGTAATCTGCGGATGGTTGTCTAGCTCTCTCCCGCGTGGCTCAGTGCATTGCAAACCCCTTGTTGTCTATCGCCTATGACGTTACCGCTGCACCGCGGGCAAGTACACGTACTGGCTGCTCCCTTGCTCGCCGCCGACAGGGCCGGCCAGGGCCAGGGGCAGCAGGCGGTCGGTGGCGCCAGTCACGGTCTTGGTTTGCAGGTTGACACCGCACCCGCCGCAGTTGGAAATCGGCTGCCAGGCGGCGCCGTCCCAGGCGAGGAGCCGCAAATCGGCTGCGTTCTCGATCTGCGCCGCGGCCAACTGGGCATCGGTGAAGGGCGCCTGCACCGTGTAGGGATGGGCGGTCTGGCCGAGTTGTTTGCCGCTCAGCGTGGTGATCCCAACCCGCATCCCATACAGGCCCGCCCAGCCGTCGGGCAAGGCGGCGCCCGCCTGGCCGGTGCGGTCGAGCACGGCGAAGCCAGGCTCGGCCACGGCGCCGGCAGGAAAGACGGTTCTGACGCCCTCATCTTCGAGCGCCGCTCCCTGGTTTGGCGTCAGGTTGGGTGCGTTGAGGGCGCCGCTCCAGCGGGCAAAGCCGAGGGAACCGTGCTCGCCGGCGCTGTCGAAGTCGCCGCCCACATAGACCCCGCCGGGCGCGGCCAGCACGACGTTCGCCTTGGTGTAGATGTCGTTGTACCAGCGCAGCCCGCTGCCCATGCCGGCCCAGCCATTGGCGACGGTGTCGAAACGGGCCACGTAGCGGGAGGCCGTCGCGCCGGCGCTGGTGAACTTGCCGGCGACGAGCAGGTCAGCGCCCGCCGCGGCCAAACCGCGCACATGGGCGGCGCCCAGACCGCCCAGGCTGCCCTCGATGGAAACCCAGGCGCGGGCAGCGCGATCCCAGCGGGCCAGGCCACCGTTGGCGGCGAGGTCGCCGGCCTGGTTGAACGCGCCGCCGATGAAGAGCGAATTGCCGACGACGGCCAGGGCGTAGACGTCGGTGCCAAAGCCGCTGAAGCCGCCGCTGGTGATGCCGGGCTTCTGGGGCGTCCCAACGAATGCCCATTGGTCGGTGGCCGCGTTCCACTCCACCACGTTGTGGACGACGACGAAGGTGGAGAGATCGGCAGTGTTCGTTCCAAACTGGATGGTCTGGAAGTGCCCGCCGATGTAGACGCTGTCGCCCACGACGGCCAGGGCGTTGACGTAGGTGCCGACTTCGCCGCCCTGGTCGCCCACCTCGAAGATGCGATAGCGCGTTCCGAAGGGATGCCACGCCGCGCCGTCCCAGTAGGCCACGTCTTCGGCCGTCATGTTGCCGGCAGACTTGAAGGCGCCGCCGGCGTAGAGGATGCCGTCGCTGTAGACCAGCGCGTTGACGTGGCCGTTGATGCCGCTACCCAGCGCCGACCATTGCCCCGTCTGCAGGTTCATGCGGGCGACGTGGGCCGCAGCGACGCCGCCGATCTGGGTGAAGTTGCCGCCGGCGTAGAGATAGCCGTCGCCGATGGCGAGGGCTGCCACATAGCTGTCGGCGTCGCCGAGGCTGTGCCAGCGGGCGCCGTCCCACTTGCCGATATTCCTGGCGGGCACGCCGCCCAGCCGGGTGAATTCGCCGCCGATGTAGATGTTGCCCGCGTCGTCGCTCGCCAGCGCGTAGGGTTTGCCGGGCATGTCGCCGTAATCCGTGCTGACGCCCTGGCCCAGCGCCTGCCATGCGCCCTCGCTGAGCAGCGCCACATTGTTGACCATCTTGTCATGCATGACCCGGAACAGACCGCCGGCCACCAGACCGCCAGGCGCGGCCGCCAGGCTGTAGACCCGGTCGTAGCCTTCGTTGGCGATGCCGCCGGCCACTTCGTTCCAGGTCGCGCCGTCCCAGGCCGCAAGCAGGTCGATATTCTTGCCGCCCGCGGCGGTGAAGCTGCCGCCCACATAGAGCATGTTGTTGGCGTAGGCCAGTGCGTCGATCGGCGAATCGGTCGAGAACTCCATGAGCCGCACGCCTGAACCCAGCCCGTTCCAGGCCGCGCCGTCGAACTGCGCCACATAGTTGACCGTCTTGCCGCCTGCCCGGTTGAAATAGCCGCCGGCATAGAGCTTGTTGGCGCCGTAAGCCAGCGCCATCACCTTGCCGGGCTGCGTGCTGCCATCGACCAGGCTCACGCCGCCGCCCACCGGCGCCCACTGCGCGCCGTCCCACGCGGCGATGGAGTTCACCGTCACCGCCTGCTCCGGGACAAGCTCGCCGTCGATTTCGCTCCAGACGCCATCGGCCAGCTCGAATTCGCCGCCGGCATAGAGCACAGTGCCCACCGTCAACAGCGTGCGCACTTCGGCAATGCTGTAGTCCGCCGGGCCGTGCACGCCGCCGCCCAGGGGCGACCAGTTTGCGCCATCCCAGGCCGCAATATTCATGGCCGGCACGCCGTCCACGGAGCGGAACTCGCCGGCGATGATCAGCTTGCCGTCGTAGATCGCCGCGGCGCGCAGCCACACGCCGTAGCTGTCGCCATACGGCCCTTTGGCGCCCTCGCCGCTGCCGACCGCGGTCCACGCCGCGCCGTCCCAGCGGGCAATGCCGTTGACGCTCTCATAACCCGCCGAGGTGAAGCTGCCCACGGCGTAGAGGTCGTTGCCGTCGGCGACGATGGCGTAAGGCGTGCCGCCCTTCAGCCCTTCGCCCAGTGCATGAAATTGCTCGCCGTCCCAGCGCGCCACCTGGTTGACCGTGCGGTTGCCCGCTTCCGTGAAACGGCCGGCCACGAAAATGTCACCATTGGCCGCCACGGCAATCGCTTCCACCGCGCTGTCCTGGATGCCCGGCAGCCCGAAGCGGTTGTCCCAGGCTTCGTCGCCCGCGTTCTGTACGGCCTCCGCCGCTGAGACGCGCGGTGCGGCCGGCAGTGTGGCCCCGATCAGGGCGCACACGACGCCCAACACTATCACGCTGCGCACAAGCCACTTTTGTGAAAACATAGTTCCTCTCTCCTTTGACTCAGTCCATCAGTTGCCTGGTGCAGATTGAACCATGTTTCCTGTCGCAGCCGGTGGCGCATTGCCCTACAAAAAGTGCTACAGAGGCAGGGCGTGAATTTCCCCTTGCACCACCGCCCTGAATGCGCTATGATGGCGCCAGCAAACCCGATATCCACCTCGACTCCCGGAGGAATGATGACACTCTTCTATCTTGCCCTTGCCTATCTCTTTGGAATCGTCGCAGGCCGGCTGCTGTTCGAGGCTGCTCATTTCACCTGTGCGCTGCCAGGCTGGCTCTGGCTGGCGCCGGCGGCGCTGCTGCCAGCCACCCTGCTGCTGCGCCCGCGGCGACGACCTGCGGCCACACACCTGACCTGGCCGGTCGCAGCCGGGTTTTCACCGCCGACGCACGGCCTCGACCCTGCGCTGGTGGCCGCCGTGGTGCTCTGCCTGATCGCGGGCGCCCTGCGCTATGCCGGCCAGCCCTACACGCGCTGTTGGACGCCGACAGACCTGGCCTACTACAACCTGCCGCCCGACGCCGCCTTCGACCGCAGCGCGCCGCGCACCACCGTGCACGGCTACATCAGCAGCTACCCGCTGGTGCAGGACACCGACCAGCAGATGGTCGTCACCGCCACCGCCCTCGAGGTGGATGGCAGCCTGCGCCCGGTCAGCGGCCAGGCGCGGCTCAAGACCGGCACACGCCAGCGCTACGCCTACGGCCAGCCCGTGCGCATCGACGGCCGCCTGGTCAAGCCGCCCGACCTGGAGGACTTCTCCTATCGCGAATACCTGGCGCGCAAGGAGATCCACAGCCTGATCTACAACCCGCGCATCGCTGTGCTGCCGCAGCCGGTCGCAGGCAGCCCGCTGCTGCGCTGGCTCTACGCAGCGCGGGCGCGGGGCGAGGCGTTCCTCAACCGCGCGCTGCCCGAACCCTACGCGGCGCTGGCCAACGGCATGGTGCTGGGCATCGAATCCGGCATCCCCGACGAACTCTACGACCAGTTCAACGCCACCGGCAGCAGCCATGTGATCGTCATCTCCGGTTCCAACGTGGCGCTGATCGCGGGCGTGATCATGGGGCTGGCCGCGCGACTGTTGGGGCGGCGCCGCGCGCTCTGGCCCACGCTGGCCGGGATTGCGTGTTACGCGCTGCTGGTGGGCGGCGACGCAGCCGTGGTGCGCGCGTCGGTCATGGGCAGCCTGGTGGTGGTGGCGACCGCGCTCAACCGGCGCAGCGCGGCGCTGGTGAGCCTGACCCTCGCCTGCACGCTGATGACGCTTCTCAATCCCCTGGCGCTGTGGGACGTGGGTTTGCAACTCAGCAGCCTGGCCACCGCCGGGCTGATCCTCTTCGTGCCGACCTTCACGCGCGGCCTACA
>JAPKMV010001167.1 GCA_026645635.1 Caldilineaceae bacterium | reverse complement strand
CGCTGAGAGATAGCGCAGGGCCGGCGCTGGGGTCCAGGACGATCACCGACGATCCGATTGCCACCTTCATTGCGCACGCGCCGGCTTGTGCGCTCACGGTGAAGGAGCCATTCCAGACGAGCGACACCAACAACGGCTGCACATTTTCGTCGATCTGCACCACGAAACAATCCTGATCGGTCTTGAGAAAAGTCACCCTGTTCGTTGTGCCGTTATTGTCGTAGCCGTTGCTGGCTGCATAGGCCAATGCGGTCTTCTCGGCGCTGCTCGTGCCGAGCGACAAACGCGCCGAACCCGCCATGGCTGCCGCGTCCACCGCGTTCTGCACCATACGGCGGTGAAAATAGAGGTTGCCCACGTCGATCACCAGCCCGACCAGGAGCAGCAGCACCGGCAGCATCAAGGATACCAGGATGATCTGCTGACCTTCTTCGCGCCTGCCTTGCGCCTGCATAGCCCCACCCCTAGTTCTGCACGACCATGGTCGCCGAGTCTGTCAGCGGCGGCAGCTTCAGCCCGGACCAAAACAGCGTGGTAACGGGTTGCGTCTCGTAGGCGACGGTCACCGTCACCTTGTTGCCGCGTTGGTTGCTGTTGTTCTCCCAGGCGGCAGTCACCTCAAGCAGCGCCGGGTCAAGGCCAATCGCCCGTGCTTGTACGACCTGTTGCAGCGCCGCATAGCCATTCGGCCCCACCGGCGACTTGGAATCCTTGCCGTGCACGATGGCATAACGTGCGCCCTCGCGCGCCGCCTCGGACACTGTGAGATAGTTCCAGAAAATGCGGCTGCCATCCATGATGAACACCACCAGGGTGAAGAACAGCAATACGGTCAGGGCGAATTCAATTGCGGTCTGGCCTGGTTCGGCGCGCCACCGCGTCATGGCAAGATTCTCCTGGTCACCGCATGGGAGACGGCGAACTCCTCCGGCATGATCGGCAGGGAAATCGGGCTGACGACTGTGCAAGAAACGCCGACCTCGACGCTGGGGTTGCCGTCGCCGTCGGTCGTCACCCGGCTGGTCACAGCAGGATTCTCGCAGTTCCAGCCTGTTGACGACGTATCAAACTCACCCAGGGCCGCCGACCGGATCCCGCTCACGTCCTTGGCCGCGCCCGTGCTGGCGGACGCATACGCCGCGCCTACGTTGGCGGCATTCGTAATGCTGATCAACGTGCGAAAGATAAAGCCAAAATTGACGATGCCGACGATCAGAACGATCAGCAACCCAAAGGTGACGACAGACTCGATCAATGCTTGACCACACTCCGCGCGGAAACCGGCGGCGCCCGCCCTATGCTCTGCGCATCTCGGGAATGTGGATCGCACCATGATGCCTCGACACCAATCCCAGATAGATCGACGCAGCACCGTTGCGCGGCAACCAACCTGGGCTGACAGTTATTGCTTGCTATGAAACATTCTACTAAATCACACAACAATGTAATCGGCGTTTTGATGGATTTTTTTGACCGGCGTGATCCATTCTCGGTCGTCTGTCGGCC
>JAPKMV010001166.1 GCA_026645635.1 Caldilineaceae bacterium | reverse complement strand
AGGCAGCGAGTATTGAGCGCCTCGCTCACAGCCCCTGTGCATCCAGCCACGCGCTGAATTCCGCCGGGCGCAGCGCGCCGATCGCCGTGTGGGCCAGCGTGCCGTCGGGGGCGATGACGAAGGTGCGCGGCAGCCCGCGCACGCCATAAAAGAGCAGGGTGATGTCGTCCGGCGCCAGCAGGATGGGGAAGTCGATCTCATTTTCCGCCACAAACTCCGCAACCCGCTCGCGATCTTCGTTGAAATTGACGCCGAGCACGACCAGGTCGCGTTCGGCCGCCAGTTGGTTCAGGTAGGGCATTTCCTCCACGCAGGGCGGGCACCAAGTGGCCCAGAAATTCAGGATCACCCACTGGCCGCGGTAGTCGCTGAGCGTCGCCGGCGCGCCGTCCAGCGTCGTCAGCGTGAAGTCCCTGGCCAGTTCCGGCGTCGGTGTGGCGGCGACCGCGGCTCCCGGCCGCGCCGCGCCGCCTGCCCCGCAGCCCGCCAGCAGCAGGATCGTCAGGGCAAAGACGCAACACAATCCAAAACGTATCGTCACTGTCGCCTCACTGCCCCACAGGTCCGGCCGCGAGGGCGCCATCGTCGGCAGGCGCCACTGTCCGCTTGCGGGCGACGACACGCTGCGTGCGGCGGGCAACGAACAAGCTCTGCATGCCGATGAACAGCAGCGTCAACAGGCCGATGACGATCTTGGTCCACCACGAGTTGAGCGTGCCCTGAAACATGATGATGGTCTGGATCAGCCCCTGGATCAGCACGCCGAATACCGTGCCCACCACATAGCCCACGCCGCCGGTCAGCATCGTGCCGCCGATCACCACCGAGGCGATGGCCTCCAGTTCAAGCCCGTAGGTGTAGAGGCCATAGCCGGAGAGCATGTAGATGCTGAAGACCACGCCGGCCAGCGCCGAGCAGAAGCCGTTGAGCGTATAGACGAGCACCTTGGTGCGCGCCACAGGCAGCCCCATCAAGAGCGCCGACTGCTCGTTGCCGCCGATGGCGTAGACCGTGCGCCCGAAACGGGTGAAATGAGCCAGGTAGATCGCCGCCGCCAGCACGACCAGCACGATCACGACGTTGATGGAAATGAAAGTCTTGTCGAAGATGGGGATGCGGTAGAGCGCCACGGCGCGGTAGAAGGGGTCGGAAATGGTGATGGCGTCGGTGCTGATCACAAAGCACATGCCGCGGGCAAAGAACATCCCGGCCAGCGTCACGATGAAGGGCTGCACCTTGAAGAAGTGGATGATCGCGCCCATCACCGCGCCCAGCGTGACGCCAAAGAGCAGCACGATGGGGATCACCACGGCCGGCGGCAGACCGACATCCTGCAAGAGAAAGGCCGAGAAGACCGTGGTGAAGGCAATCACCGCGCCCACCGACAGGTCGATGCCGCCGGAGAGAATCACAAAGGTCATGCCGATGGAGGTGATCAGCAAGAAGGCGTTGTCGATCCACAGGTTGAAGAAGACCTGGGGCGAGGCAAAGCCACGATACTGCACCA
>JAPKMV010001165.1 GCA_026645635.1 Caldilineaceae bacterium | reverse complement strand
ACGGCCGCTCCCATGTCACAAAAGACCCGGCCATTGGCCAACCGCGCACGGTCGACGACGTCGTACACCAGGATCTGGCGCGGATGCCCCGGCTTGTGCGAAGCGCCGGTGTCGGTGATGTAGAGCTTGCTGTAGTCGGGTGAGAAGCAGAGGCCGTTCGGCCTTTCGAGGTCGGCAGTGACAACCGTGGCAGCGCCGCTCGCCGGGTCGAGCCGATAGACGTGGGTGGGGAGTTCAGCCTCCGCCTTGATGCCTTCATAGTGCATCAAGATGCCGTATCCCGGATCGGTGAACCAGATGTGGCCGTCCGGGTGAACCACCACATCATTCGGCGCATTCAAGCGTTTGCCCTGAAAGCTGTCCATCAAGACCGTGATGCTGCCGTCGTGTTCGGTGCGGGTGACGCGCCGCGTCTCATGTTCGCACGAAATCAGCCTCCCCTGCCGGTCGCGCGTGTTGCCGTTGCTGCGCTGCGCCGGGCTGCGGAAGACGCTCACCGCACCGGTTTCCTCGACCCAGCGCAGGATGCGGTTGTTGGGAATGTCGCTCCAGAGCAGATAGCCGCCATCGCCAAACCAGACCGGGCCTTCCGCCCAGCGGGCGCCGGTGTGGAGCCGCTCCAGGGCCGCGCCACCTTGCACATAGTGCGCAAACGCCGGGTCGATGATCTCAACCGCAGGGTCAGGATAGCGGATCACGCCGCGCTCCCAATCCCGATCCATTTGTCTGTTCATAGGTCCCCTCAGTGTTTTCCTTGTCAATTGCAGATGACCGCACCACGAGCATCAGACCTGACGCCCACGCCAGCTTCACTGTCGTGAACTCAGGTCGCCGCTCGATGGCCTCGATCAGCGCCGGCACTTTCGCTGCGTGCCCGTCCGGCCAATTCGGCTGCGGCAGCAGATCGTCGATAAAGTAGATGCCGCCAGGGCGGAGCAGCGCCAGGGCCTGCTCCAGGTGGAAGAACTTTCCGGGCCATGTATCGGCGTAAATGAGGTCAAACTGGCCCGGCGCGGCGCGGTCAAGGAACTCTGCCCCATCCATCACGTGAAACGTCACGCGCGTATCACTTGCCAGGCGCCGCCGCGCCACCGCCACGACAGCGGGATCCGTGTCAACGCTGTCAAGCCGTGCGGCAGCGTCCATGCCCGCCAGCAGCCACGCAGTGCCAAGCCCCGTCCCGGTGCCAAGTTCCAACAGGCCCCCGCCGGGCTTCGACGCCGCCAACGCCGCCAGGAGCGCGCCGGTCTTCGGTTCCGATGCCATCGTGAAGCCGAGCACCGCCGTGTCGCGTTGGATCGCCTCCAGCGCTGCCGGCTGCCGGCGGATTGCGTCATCGTTCATGTGAAAGCCTCTCGGTCTTTTGCCCCCAGCCCCGCTTCCCGCGCGCGGATGATCGCCTGGGCGCGGTCGACGACTTGCAGCTTGTTGAAGATGTTGGAGATATGGTTGCGCACAGTCTTGACGGCCAGGTCGAGGCGCGTTGCGATCTCGCCATTGTTGTAGC
>JAPKMV010001164.1 GCA_026645635.1 Caldilineaceae bacterium | reverse complement strand
ACCAGCGTGGCTGCCCACACCGCGCAACTGATGCCCGATCTGCCTCCCGCCGACGTGATGACCGCATCGCTCCAGTTCGCCAACGGCGCGCTGGGCGCCTACCTCACCTGTTTCGCCGCGGCCACGCCCTGGGACGCTCCGTTGACCGTCGTCGGCGAGCGCGGCAGCCTGCGCGTAGCGCGCGGTCGCGTCGAGATCGCCGACGCACAGGATAAGGTGGAGACGATTCCCTGCGCCTTCTACAACGGCGTCGAACGGGAATTGGCGGCTTTCGCCGATGCGATCCGCGAGGGTGCACCCCATCGCAACACGCCGGAGGAAGCGCGGCGCGATGTGGCCGTCGTAGAGGCGATGTTGGGATCGGCGCGTACAGAACGGGCCGTGCAGGTTATGGTATAGATCATTCCACCATTTTCCAACCGAGTTTTTCACAGAAAGGAACCATTCATGGGCGCCAACGCCGCAACATCACAGAAACTTCCGTTGAGCCGCATTGCCCTGGCCGGGGTGATCGCCATCGTCGCCTCCGTCGAAGTCAACGTGATAATCTGGTGGCGGGGGAGCATGTTGGTCAGCCCGCCGGCTGACTTTATGCCGCTGGCCGGCCCGGGGCCGACGATCATTTTCACCACCTTCTTCCTGGTGAGCGCGACGATTGTCTACGCGATCATCAACGCCGTGAGCAAGAATCCCGTGCGCGTCTTCACTATCGTTGCCGTCATTGCCCTGGTGGTGGGCCTGATTCCCGACATCATGATGTTGATCGCGCCGGGGAGCATGCCCATGGGCACGCCGACTGTGCCCGCAGTCCTGGTGCTGATTTTGATGCATTTCGCCGCGTTTGCGATCACGATGTGGGTTTTCACACGTTGGGCGCCGCAGCGCTGACAGACCATTGACAGGAGCCATGATGAAGAAAATCCAGACGCAGGGCGTTCACCACATCACGCTGATCGGCGCCGACCGCCAGACCAGCATCGACTTCTGGGAGGGAGTGCTGGGCATGCCCTTCATCTTCGAGCAGCCCAACCTCGACGTGCCGGAGGAGAACCATCTTTACTTCGACCCCGGCGACGGGCGGCTGATCACGGTCTTCACCGATGAGCGGCGCGCGGTGGATGCGACGCGCAACCCAGAAGGCATCGGCAATCTGCACCACATCGCGTTCACCGTTTCCCGCGCCGCGTACACGCAGGTGGCGCGGCGGCTGGATGAGCGGGGCGTCAAGCACACGGGCGAAATTGACCGCGGCTTCATGGACTCGATCTATTTCCGCGACCCGCTGGGGCAGTTGATCGAGCTGGCCTGCTACAAGTTCGAGCCGCCGGTGGGCGCCACCCACGCCGACGTGCTGCGCGAGGCGCATCTGCTGCGCGTCGCGCGCGGCGACCACCACATCGCCGACGAACACCTGGCCGACGCCATCGAGCTGCTGGTGACGCGGCGCCAGGGAACGTTGTCGAATGATCGTGCGCCGAAGGATCCCTACCAGGACAAGCCGCCGGTGTGGGGCT
>JAPKMV010001163.1 GCA_026645635.1 Caldilineaceae bacterium | reverse complement strand
GCATCCGGCGCCCCGCCATGAATCCTGTGCCGAACGTACTCATGCCCGAGAACGATGAACTGACCAGCGACGTGCTGCGCATGATGGTGCACTCTGCGCCCATTGCCATCGTCGTCGTCGATGCCCGCGGCGTCATCTTGCTCAGCAACAGCAAGGCGACGGACATGTTCCACTACTCGAGCGACGAATTAACGGGGCAGCCGGTGGAGATGCTGATGCCGGAGCGCTACCGCATCGGCCACCGCCAATACCGCGATGCGTTCAGCGCCAGCCCCCATGTGCGGGCGATGGGTTCCGGGCTTGATCTCGCTGCGCGGCGCAAAGACGGCAGCGAATTCCCCATCGAGGTGGGGCTGAGCCACCTCAACCTGAACGGCAACGTGCTGATCATGGCGTCGGTCCTCGACATCACCCGCCGCAAGCAGACGGAGGAGGTACTGGAACGCCGCGTGCAGGAGCGCACCCGTGAATTGGTGCGGCGGCGCCAGGTGGCGGACAGCCTGCGCGACATCCTGGCCATCCTCAACTCGAATCGCCCGCTGCGCGCCATCCTGGAGCATATTGTGGAGCAGGCGTGCCAGTTGTTGGAGGCTGATGCCAGCGCCATCTATCAGATCGTGGACGGCAACGAACCGATCATTGTGGAGGCGGCCACCGGCCTCACCGCGGCGCAAGTGGCCGACGCCGGCAACCCGCAGGTGGCGCAGATCGTCCACAGCGTGGTCAACGGGCGTGGCCCTTCGACGCTGGCCGGGCCGGCCAGCCAGACCCAGCCGCACTGGCAGGAATACACCGCACAACTCGCGGTGCCGCTGCGCATCAAGAACGACGCCTATGGCGGCCTGATGCTGTATTATGTCGAGCCACGGCGCTTCTCCGCCGAAGACATCGAGCTGGCAGTGGCGTTCGGCGATCAGGCGGTGCTGGCCATCGAGAATGCGCGGCTGCGCGCCCAGGCCGAGCGCAGCGCCATCGTGGCCGAGCGCAACCGCATCGCGCGCGATTTGCACGATTCCGTGACCCAGACCCTTTTTACAGCAACATTAGTTTCCGATGTCATCCCCAAATTGGTGCAGCGCGACCCGGAAGAGGGCGCACGCCAATTGAACGAACTGCGCCAGTTGACCCGCGGCGCGCTGGCTGAGATGCGCACACTGCTGCTCGAACTGCGCCCTGCCACATTGATCGAGGTGAGCGGCGAGGAGCTGCTGCGCCAGTTGACCGAAGCCGCGCGCGGGCGCGCCCGCATCCCCATCGACCTGGCCGTGCAGATCGCCAGCCCGCTGCCGCCAGAGGTCAAAGTGGCGTTCTACTACATTGCCCAGGAAGCGCTCAACAACGTGATCAAGCACGCTCGCGCCCATCACGTCACCGTCACTTGCCAGGTTGACGACGACGGCGCCATGTTGTCCGTGCAGGATGATGGCCAGGGGTTCGACCCCCACCACGTCACCGCGGAGCACCTGGGGCTGGCGATCATGCGCGAGCGCGCCGAGTCGATCGCCGGGGCGCTCG
>JAPKMV010001162.1 GCA_026645635.1 Caldilineaceae bacterium | reverse complement strand
CGACGCTGCTGTTTGCGGCGTGTGGCCCGGTGCCGCCGCCCTGGCAGCGCGCATCCGGCGGCACGGTGGGTGCGGCCGGGCTGGGCGACTCGCTGTATCCCACGTTGGGCAACAGCGGCTACGATGTGCAGCACTATGACCTGACGCTTGACATCGACCCCGCTCAAGGCGCAGTGACGGGCGTGGCGACCCTGGCCGCAGTGGCGACGCAGCCGCTCACCCGCTTCAACCTCGACCTGGCCGGCCTCACGGTGGACGAGGCCACGGTTGCGGGCGCGCCGGCCACATTTGCGCAGCGCGCCAACGAACTGACCATCACGCCGGCAGCGGCGCTCGCGACCGGCGAACGCTTCACGATGACAGTGGCCTATCACGGCCAGCCGCAGCCGATCATGGACCCGTCCGTGGGCTTCAGCCGCATCGGCTGGCAGCAGGAAGGTGACACGATCTATGTCATCAACGAGCCATCCGGCGCGATGACCTGGTTCCCCAGCAACAACCATCCACTGGACAAGGCCACCTTCACCTTTCGCATCACGGCGCCGGCGCCGCTCATCGTCGCAGCCAACGGCGTCGAGACGGAAGTCATCGACAACGGCGCAACCCGCACCTATGTGTGGGAGATGCGCGACCCGATGGCCACCTACCTGGCCGCGATCTATGTAGGCGACTTCGAGATTGTCACGGCAAGCGGGCCAAACGGCGAGCCGATCCGCTACTACTTTCCCCCTGACCTGGACGCGGGGCGCCGCCGCGCATTTGCCCGCGTACCGGAGATGATGGCCTTTTACAGCGACCTGCTCGGCGCGCCCTATCCCTTCGATGTCTACGGCGGTGTGGTCGTGCCCTTGCAGCTGGGCTACGCCATGGAAAATCAGACGATGAATCTCTTCGGGCTGGACAGCGCCAACGAATTCACCGTCGCCCATGAGCTGATGCACGAGTGGTTTGGCAACCATGTCACCCTCGGCGACTGGCAGGACATCTGGCTCAACGAAGGGTTTGCCTACTATCTGCCGCTGATGTGGGCGGAGTCGCTGGGTGTGCTCGACGCCGACGCCATGACGCTGAGCCAGTGGCGCATGTTGAACGCACGCGGCAGCATTGGGCCGGCCACCGTACCCCCGGACGAGCTGTTTGGTGAATCGGTCTACGTGCGCGGCGGGTTGACGCTCCATGCGCTGCGCCAGACCGTCGGCGATGACCTGTTCCGGGAGATTCTGCGCGAGTATTATCGCCGCCATGCCGGGGGCAACGCCACCACTGCCGACTTCATCGCGGTCGCCAACGAAGTCAGCGGGCAAGACTTGACCGCCTTCTTCGACGCATGGCTCTACCAGCAGGAACTGCCGCCGCTGCCGGGCGCGTGACCACGGGCCGATACATCGGCGCAAACACTTCGGGAATAAGTCCGGCGCTGCAACGGATTTAGAAAGTAACGGATACCGCATCCGCATGGGGTGGCCCTGCTGTATCCGTTGTAGTTCTTGTCGCCCCAACCGTGAAGTAGCCCCCATGTC
>JAPKMV010001161.1 GCA_026645635.1 Caldilineaceae bacterium | reverse complement strand
CGTTCGGGTCCTGGACGCCATCGCTGTTGATGTCCAGCCAGACGCGGTCGCCGATCAGACCTTCCAGCGGATCGTGGTTGTCGGGCGTGTAGCCGAAGTCCTGGTCGAGCACCGGAACGGGCGTCAGGTCGCTGACGCTGCTGATGCCCAAGCCCGTAGCCAGGCCAGCCACCGGCGCCAGCCCGTCGTCGTCGAAGGTGGCGCGCAGACCGTCGAGCACGTTGTCGGTGTCGTTGACCCAGACCAGGTAGTCATCCGTGCCCACGCCGTCGCTCACCGGCAGCCCCTCGAAGAGGTAGTTGCCAGCGCTGTCTGTCGTGTCCACTGCGATGATCGGCTCGCCGGCATCCCATGCGCCGTTGCCGTTGAGATCGCGAATCAGCGCCACGGTCACGCCGGGGATGCCCTGTTCGTTGGCATCCTGCACGCCGTCCGCATTGGCGTCGAGCCAGACATAGTCGCCGATGGCGCCGACCTCGTTGGCCGGCGGCTGATAGCCGAAGTCGGCGTTCAGGAAGACATCACCCGGCCCCAGCACGACTGGTTCTGTCGTGCGGTTGTCGTTGTTCGTACCCGGGACGCCGAAGTGATCCGGATCGCCCGTCTGGACATAGCCAGCCGGCGGCGTCGGGATGTTCACCACGTAAGCGCCCGGCTCCAGTTCGTCGAAGAGGTAGTTGCCGTTGGCGTCGGTCACGTCAGTGGCGGCCACCACATCGTCGGGCGTGTTGAAGAGGCCATCCGGCCCGGCGGTGATGAGCTGCACGGTGACGCCCGGAATGCCCACTTCACTGGGATCCTGGGCACCGTCGCCGTCGATATCGATCCAGACGCGGTCGCCGATGGTGGCGAGTTTGTCGTTGTCGTTCACGTCCGGCGGCGGGTTGAAGTTGTAGCCGAAGTCGGCGGTCAGGTTCTCCTCACCCACGCCCAGCACCACCTGGTAGCCGAGGCCGCTGTGATCCTGGTTGCCGAAATCAGCGCCTGGCAGCGCATAGGGCGTCTGCGTCATGCCCGCAGGCAGCGTGCTCTCGTCGATATCGACGAAGTAGCCGCCAGCCGGCAGGTCGGGGAAGAGGTAGCCACCCTGGGCATCGGTGTAGGTCTCGGCGATCACGGCGCCGGTGTTATCCTTCAACACTACGCGCACGTTGGGCAGACCCGGCTCGCCGGCATCCTGCGCACCGTCCGAGTTCTCGTCGATCCAGACGTAGTTGCCGATGGCGCCCAGCGGCAGCGGCTGCACCCGAACCGGCTCACGGTCGTGGTCGTCTTCGTCGCCGTTGGTCAGCAGCGTCCCCTGGTAGCCGGCGTCGATGCGCAGCACGATGGGCAGGTTAACGGTCTGGCCGGCAGGCAGGCTGGCAACGGTGCGCGTTGCCGTGCTGCCGTTGTCGGTCCAGCCGCTGGCGTTCGGGCTGAGCGTCATGCCGGCGGGGATGTAGTCCACCACCTGCACGTTGGCCGCGTCCACCGAACCCTGGTTGATCACCTGGATCGTGAAGGCCACGTCCGCACCGG
>JAPKMV010001160.1 GCA_026645635.1 Caldilineaceae bacterium | reverse complement strand
AGCCGGAGGTGATGCTCGAGGTGAACGACAAGTTCAGCATCACCCCTGCGGAACTCGACGCGACGTCCGCAGCGTGCGGCTACAAACTGGAGCACCCGCCCCTCACCGGGTACACCCACCACCTGGTTTACCGCGGCATCGAGGCGGATCAGCCGCCGACCGGCTATTCGGCCAAAAAGGATCAGTGGGCGTACCACGATGCCCGCAAGCGGCAGGAGGAAGCAATCATGGCGGCCGGCCGGCGCATGGCCGTGCCCGCCGCCGAGCGCGTCACAATCGTCAACGTCCGCGGCATGGAACCCAATGCTCCCGGCATTGTCTACTGCGGCCGGGAATGGGCCGGCTGGCGGGAGTCGCCGCTCCACAACCCCCACCATGCGACCGAAGACGGACGCGAAACCCGGATCAAGAAGTTCAAAGCCACGCTCTGGCAGGACATGCGGGCCAACGGCCCCATGCGCCAGGAACTGGCAAAGCTCCAGCGCCGCCTGGAGCAGGGCGAGACCGTCACCCTCGGCTGCTGGTGCGCCCCGAAGGCGTGCCATTGCGAAGTCATCCGCGCCGCACTCCTGTGGTTGATGGACGCGCCCCAGCCGCCGACGCCGTTGGTGCAGCCGCTGCCGCTGTCCCCCCAACAGGCCATCGCCCAGCGGGTGGCGCAGGCCAATCTCAACGAGAGTTCGGAAGAATATGACGTCACATCCGCTGACCCCCCGGCGGATATGGCGCCCGCGCCGGCCGCACCGAAGGCGCCGGCCAGGCTACCCGTCATCAATGTCACGGACATGCCCGTCCAGGATTCCGTTACCCGGCCCTGGACGCCCAAACCGGCCGCCCCGAATACGCCACCGGCGCCGGCGAATGCCTACCGGCTTATCGTCGCCGGCAGCCGCAACTTCACGGACTACGCCCTGCTCGTCGCAACCCTCGACGCGGCCAAAACGAAACTTGCCGCACAGGGCAAGTCCTTGACCGTGCTCTGCGGGATGGCCGCCGGCGCAGACCTGCTGGGCAAGCAGTGGGCCGACGCCAACAACGTGCCAGTCAAGGAATATCCTGCCGACTGGAAAACCAACGGAAAGGCGGCCGGCTACCGCCGCAACGAGAAGATGGCCGAGCACGCTGACGGGTTGCTCGCCTTTTGGGACGAAACCAGCCCGGGCACACGGCACATGATCGAGACGGCCCGCAAGCGCGGGCTGGCGGTCAGGGTCATCTCCTTTACACCACCCGCGCCGACCGCACCGCAAGCGCCAGTCACGCCGAAGGCGCCGGCCGCAGCGCCTGCACCCACAACGCCGCCCAAAAGGTTTGTCGGCGACCAGGCATTCCTCTCCAACTTCCATCCATGCAAAGTAATGCTGGATGGCGAGGAATACGGCTCCGTCGAGGCCGCTTACCAGGCCGCCAAGACCACCAACGCCAACTGGCGCGCCACCATCCGGGCTGCCAAGACGCCAGGTGCAGCCAGGCGCCTGGGCAGAAGCGCACCGCTGCGGCCAGGCTGGAACGCAATGCGCA
>JAPKMV010000115.1 GCA_026645635.1 Caldilineaceae bacterium | reverse complement strand
CCGCGCTGCGGGGCTGGCGCATCGACTGGCGGCGGGCAATCCTCTCCTTTGCGGTTGCGGCGGGGCTGGCGCTGCTCTGGTATTGGGTGGGCAGGGAGTTCATCCATGCACAGAAGATGCCCCTGGGCGACTGGCTGCCGCTGGCCTGGACGCTGCTCTGGACGCCGCTGGTCTACGCACTGCTGGGCGGTCGCGGGCGCGCCGCCAACCTCTGGACGGCGCTGCTGCTGGCCGCGGCCATCGCCAGCCTCTGGTACTTTCCGCGCATCGACTTCGTCGACCGGCTGAGCGATGTGGCCTTTGGCACCGACCGCGGCACACAGGAAGCATGGGATCCCACGCGGCTGGCCAATTACACCCGCTACTTCGGCTACTGGCTGAGCCACCACATGGGGCCGCTGGCCACGCTGCTCATCATCCCGGCCGCGCTCCTCGGCTGGTTTCTGCGCTGGCGCCGCCGCATCCCCACCGGGCTGACCCTGATCCTCTGCTGGCTGACAGTGGTCACAGCCTACATCATTCTGATGCTGCTGGCCCAGTCCAACCCGCGTAACCTGGCGCCGCTGCTGCCTGCGGTGGCGATTTTGCTGGCCGCGTCCCTGCTGGCCTATGCGCGGCCGCTGGCCATTGTCCTCGGCGCGCTGTGGGTGACAGTGCTCGGCGTGCAGTGGGGCATCTACACCGTCGATGCGGGCGCGGCGCTCTTTGCCCGCACCCCGGCGCTCTGGGTCAGCGGCGACTATCTCCAGTGGCCGGCCACCGGCTCCACCGACCCCGGCTTCTGGATCCACCCGCAGGTGCTGGCCACGATTGGCAACCCGGAAGGCGCGCCATCTGGCGAGGCGGATTCGCTGGGCATCCTGGTGGACACCTGGGAGGTGCATCGGGGCGCGTTCCGTTATCTGGCGGAGCGGGATGGGCAGAACCTCACGATCATGGCCTTGACCGAGGAGAACAGCCGCGGCTGGAGCGACGCGCTGGCCAACCGCTGGCTGCTGGTCAAGGATGGTGACAACAGCCTGGTCAAGGCGCCGGGGCAGGCAGTGCTGGCGCGCATCGCCGCGGGCGACGACCTCTTCGAGCAGCTCTATGCGCCCGTTGCGGCCTATCCGCTGCCCAGCGGCGACACGCTGACGCTCTACCGCCGCAGCGGGCCGCAGCAGCCGCAGGACTACCCGGTGATCCTGATCGAGACGCAGCCCATCGCCGAGGCACTCGATGCCTGGTGGAGCGATGGCGCCACCCTGGTTTTCGGCGACAGCGATGTGGCCATCTGGACGGGACTGCACGACCTGCGCGCCGACAACATTCTTTTGCCTGATGACCAGGGCAGCTACGCCCCGCCGCTGGCTGACCTGACCGGCACGATCTTTGTCGTGAGCCGGTATCACCCGGCAGCCCGCGACGCTATTGCTGCGGACAGCTACTTTGCCCGCGATCTGGTTTCGGGCGACACAGCGTTGGCTGTTTTTGGCCGGCCCACGACGCCGTTGGTTGACCTGCCGGTGGAGAATCCATGGGGTGAGATTGCTATCGAGCGTCTGGCTGCTTTGCCCGCGGTGCGCGCCGGCGAGGTGCTGCCCGTCGAACTGGATGTGGCGACACAGGGAGAAACCCCGCTGAAGCTCTCCGTGCGCCTGCTCGACGCCGCGGGCGAGGTGGTGGCGCAGAATGACGTGCCCGCGGCGGCCGGCGTGCGGCTGGGGCTGTTCGTCCCGCCGGACGCGGCGGCAGGGGACTATCGGATTGCAGCGGTGCTCTACGACCCGGCGACGCTGGCGCCCATCCTCAGCGCAGAGGGCGGCGAAATCGGCGCGATCGCCACGGTGACGGTGGAGTGAGCGCGCCCGGCGCGCCTCCGCGATCTGGGCGCGTTTTGCAGCCCGGTGCAGTTGATAGGTACAATTCAACTGGAAGGGGCGCCCATTGATAGCGGCATTGATCGGATGTGGATGTGAGTGACAGGCCAACTCTCGCCAGGATTGTGTTGGGAAGTGGGCTGCTCCTGCTGCTGTTAGCGCTGCAGCAGATTTCGCCGTTGACAACCGTCGCGCAACCGCCTTCGCCGCTCCTGGACAGACCGATCCCCACCGCCACCTTTGTCCCGCCTGCGCCATTGCCTGCCGTGGAAGACCCTGGCCCTGAAGAGACAGCGGCGCTGCCCGGCACGGCCCTCTACTTTCCATTCGTGGCGCGCCACACCTTGATCTACGTCCCCTTCGTCAGCTTTTCGCTGGCGCCGGAGAATCCCACGCCCGCCGATCTTGCCCCTGAAGTAAGCCTGAACGCGTACCTCACCTGGTCGGTTCCCAAGCTGACGCCCGCAACCGAGTATCGGTACGATCTCTACATGAACGCGGCGGCAAGTAGCCCGACCACACTGGTCGCGGCCAATTTGGCCACTCCCTGGTTTGAGCCAACCACCTTTGAACCGGGAATCACCTACACCTGGCGGGTCGTGGCAGTCGACAGCCGCACCGGCGCGCGCTTGCCCGGCCCCATCTGGCGCTTCACCACGATCAACCGCAGCGGCGCGCCGCCACTCGACGCCATGGTGACCGTCCCCGGCGGCTCGTTTTGGATGGGCTGCGACCGCTCCAATCCGGCGGAAGGGCCATGCTCGTACAACATCTTCCATTACGATGAGCCAGTACGCGCGGTGAATGTCGACACTTTCCGCATCGACGCCTATGAAGTGACGAACCGGGAGTATCGCGCGTGCATGGCGGCGGGCGCGTGCAATCGTCCCCGGCGCACTGAGATGTTGAACGACAGCGCCTTCTCCACCTACCCGGTTGTGTACGTCTCCTGGTGGGATGCCCAGAACTTCTGCGCGTGGGAAGGCAAACGTCTGCCCACCGAGGCGGAATGGGAAAAGGCAGCGCGCGGCGCCATCGACACGCGCACCTGGCCGTGGGGCAATGAGACGCCTGACTGCACGCGGGTCAACAGCACCTTCTACGATGATGTCGGTTCCAATTGCACGCCTGGTCTCGATACGCAGTTGCAGCCGGTGGGCAAATACCCGCGGGGCATGACGCCCTACGGCGCCTACGATATGTCAGGCAACGCCTTCGAGTGGGTGCAGGACAAGTACGATGTTTATTATTATGTCTACGGGCCGGTCGACAACCCGCAGGGGCCGCCATTTTCCCGCATCACCCGGGACCAGGGGCAGATGGACCGGCCGTTGAACAGCGAGCAGCTCGGCCATCCGGTCTTCTCGATCCGCGGCGGCAGTTTCCGCGACAACCCCACCTACCTGCGCATCGCGCACCGCCACTGGGGGCACCACGGCGACACGCCCAACACCGACCCGCCCTATTACCGCAACATCAAGACCGGCTTCCGCTGCGCCGTAAGCGTCGAATAGCGCCCCGCCGCTGCTTCCCTGCGCCGCGCTTCGTGGTACAATGCTCCGCTGTATGAAAAAGACGCACTTGATCTTGACTTTCGCGCTGACGATTGCGGCAAATTTGCTGCTGCTTGCGCCTCTCCCCCACGACTTGCGCGCAGTGATGGTGCTGCTGGTGGCCGGTTTCTTGCCCGGCTGGCTGCTGGTGGAGGTGCTCACCGGGCGCAGCGCCTCGCCGCCTGACTGGTGGGAGCGGCTGCTCTACAGCGCCGGCGCCGGCTTCACCTTTCTGGTCATCACGCCCCTCCTGCTCAGCTACCTGCCCGGCGGCCCGACCCAATGGCAGATGCTCCTGGCGGCCAACGCCATCACCGCTGCGCTGCTGCTTTGGCTGGCGCTGCGCCGCGGCCAGCCGCCGGCAGACGCGTCGCCCGCCTGGGCCTTCGACGCCGACCGCCGCTGGCTGCTTGCCGGCGCGCTCGTGCTGCTGGTGACGGCCGGCCTGGTGCGCTTTGTCAACCTGGGCTACGCCGACTTCCAGGGCGACGAGGCGCGCGCGGCCCTGCGCGCGGCGGCGGTCATCCAGGGGTCGGAAGATGTGCTGATGCTCCACAAGAAGGGGCCGACCGAGATTCTCATCCCCACCGCGCTCTACACACTGACCGGCCACCTGACCGAGAGCACGGCGCGGCTGCCCTTTGCCCTGGCCAACGTGATCGCGCTCTTCGCCGCCTGGTATCTGGGCTGGCGGCTTTTCCATCCCCTGGCCGGCTGGCTGGCAGCGATGTTCCTGGCGCTCGACGGCTACTTCATCGGCTTTGCGCGCATTGTGCAGTATCAGAGCATCGTCTTTTTGATGTCGATCCTGGCGGTGCTGCTGCTCTACCGGCTGGTGCGCCGTCCGCAAGCGATGACCGCCTACTTGACCCTGGCGGCAATGTTCATGGCTACGGGCATGTTGTCCCACTACGAAGGCGCGCTCGCCGCCATCCCCGCCGCGTACTTGTGGGCGGTGCTGCTCTGGCGCAACCGCAGCGCATGGCGGCGCATCCTGGTGGCGACAGCCATTGCCGCGGCGGTGGGCGCCGCGCTGCTGGCCGCCTTCTACGTGCCCTACATCGTCAACCCGCGCTTCTCGGCCACGCTCTACTACCTGACCGACCGGCGCATCGGCGGCAGCCCGCCCTACAACAACCTGGCCGACGTCTTCCTGCGCACTACGCTCTACAGCACCACCTACTATGTGCTGCTGGCCATCGGGCTGACGGTGGCGGGGATGGTGCGCATCTACTGGCAGCACCTGCGCCGCTGGCTGGCCGTCGTCGTGAGTGCGCTGCTGCTGGCGACGGTGGCGATCACCTTCTGGAACTCGACCTGGCTGACGGTCGCCGGGCGCGACTGGATCTTCTTGCCCTTGCTCATTTTCCTGGCCATCGTCGTACTCGCCCCGCGCCTCTCCGTCGAGGAGCGCACGGTGTGGCTCTGGTTCACCGCGGTGATGCTGCTGGCGCTCTTCTTCACCGAGAAGCCGCGCACCCATGTCTACACCTTCTTCATGCCCTGGCTGCTCATCGCCGGGCAGGTGCTGGCGCTGGGCTGGCTCTGGCTGCGCGGGCGCATCGGCTTCAAGCTGGCGGCCAGTCTGGGCGCAGCAGCGGCGGCCGGCGTGATCCTGCTCTTCGGCAACTACGCCTGGCAGTTCTTCTCCAACCGCAGCGAAGTGATGCTCAACTACGACGAGCTGAAACCGCCCGGCTACTGGGTCACCTATGAGGAGCCGGACGACAAGGCGCGCTTCGGCTTTCCGCTCAACAACGGCTGGAAGGTGATCGGCGAACTCTACCGCACCGGCGAACTGAGCGGCTACTTCGACACCAGCGAGAAGGAGGCCTGGGTGCCGGCCTGGTACTCGCGCAGCATCGACCGCTGCCCGCGCGACGCCTCCTGGTTCTTCGAGATCCGCAACCTGGAACCCTTCTCCAACGAAGACTTCATGGAGATGGAGCACTACCTGCGCCAGGGCTTCGAGAAGTGGGGCCGCGTCCAGGTGGATGGCCGCGACAAGATGATCATCTACAAACGCACCGGCGCCCAGCAGGATTATCCGACCCAGGCGCCGAACGAGGGGCTGCGCGTCTTCGACTTCGCCGATTACGCCGCCGCCTTCGATGAAAATGCCGCGCCCGACCTGCCGCTCACCTACCCGTCGGTTGATCCGCCCATTGCCCACCCGCTGGACGTGAACTTCGACAACCAGATTCGGCTGGAGGGCTACGACATCTCCTATCCCCAGCCGCTGCGTCCCGGCGACAGCATCCGCCTGACACTCTACTGGCGGGCGCTCCAGCCGATTGCGGCGAACTACAAGGTCTTCAACCACGTTTATGCGGCAGACGGCGTCATGCAGGCGCAGCGCGACGGCTACCCCGTCTGCGACGGCCGCGAGACCTGGCGCTGGGATCCGGGCGAGCTGATCACCGACTTCTACGACATCCCCGTCAAGGCCGATGCCGTGGATGGGCTGTATCCGCTCTACACCGGCTTCTACCTGGAAGACACGGGCGAACGGCTGGCGGTCGTCGACGAGAGCGGCGCCGAAATTGCCGCACAGTGGCACGTGACCGACATTCGCATCGGGGAAGAGTAGGGGAGCGGGGCGCACAATGCGCATAAGCGGGCGCCTGCGTACGGCTGTGGCCGTGCTCATCCTGTTCATCATCGCCTGGCTGCCGCGGGTGATCGACCTCGACAGCTTTGTCACCATCGACGAGCGCAAGTGGCTGGCGCGCTCAGCCAACTTCACCTACGCGCTGGCCGAAGGCGACCTGGCCGCCACCTTTCAGCGCGAGCACCCCGGCGTCACGGTGATGTGGGCGGGCGCGCTCGGCCTTCTCAGCCATTTCCCAGAATACGCGGCGCAGGCGCCGGGCTATTTCGGCTGGGATCGGGAGGAGATCGAGGCTTGGCTCACCGCCAGCACCAGCCACACGCCGCTGGAACTGCTCACCGCCGGGCGTTGGTGGGTCGTCCTCGCGGTGACGCTGGCGCTGGTGCTCGGCTATTTCCCGCTGCGCCGGCTGCTCGGCGCCAACATCGCCTTCTTCGCCATCCTCTACCTGGCGCTCTCGCCCTTCATCGTGGCGCTGGCGCGCCAGCTTCATCCCGACGGGCTGGTCTCCAGCTTCATCTTTCTGGCGCTGCTCTATTTTCTGGCCTGGCTCTACGCCGGCCGCCGCTGGTCGGACCTGGTCATTTCCGGCGTGGCGATGGGGCTGGCCTGGCTCACCAAGACGCCGGCCGCGTTTCTCGTGCCCACTGGGCTGCTGCTGGTGGCGCTCGAAGCCTGGCGGCTGCGCTTCAACCGCCGCGCCGCACTGGCGAAACTGGCCGGCGGGTACGTGCTCTGGGGCGTGATCGCCACGGCGACCTTCGTGCTGCTCTGGCCGGCCATGTGGCTCGACCCGCTGGGCACGCTGGCGCGCATGGCCGCGGAGATGGGCGCCTACGTCGAAGGGCACACCAACGTCAACTACTTCGCCGGCCAGCCCACGGATGACCCCGGCGCTCTCTTCTATCCGCTGGCCTACTTCTTCCGCATCACGTCGGCCACCGCCGTGGGGCTGGCCGTGGCGGCCATCGCCTACGTGCGCCGCGGCTGGCCCCTCAACCAGGGGCTGACCCGCCGCACCGTCATGGCGCTGGCGATCTTCGCCCTCATCTTCACCGCGGCGATGACGATCCCCGCCAAGAAGTTCGACCGCTACATCCTGCCCGTCTTCTTTGCCCTCGATGTCGTCGCCGTCGTCGGCTGGGCCGCACTGATTCAGCTTCCCTGGCAATACGGCGCGCGCGCCTGGGTGACGCGGCTGCGCGCCGTTTCGCCGGCAGTCTGGGCGCTGGCGGTGATCATTCCCGCGCACAGCATCTTCACCCTGGCGACCACACCCTACTATTTCACCTACTACAACCCGCTGACCGGCGGCGCGCTCACCGCGCCGTGGGCGCTCTTCGTGGGCTGGGGCGAGGGGCTGGAGGATGCCGCCGCCTTCCTCAACCGCCAGCCGGAGGGCGACAATCTGCGCGTGGCGGCCTGGTACGCCGACGGCCCTTTCTCCTACTACTTCGACGGTCAGGCCGTGCCCATGGGCTACACCTCGCCCCTCTCGTGGATGGACATCGACTACGCCGTGACCTACGCCAACCAGTGGCAGCGGCAGTTGCCCTCACCGGAGGCGGTCGACTATTTCCGTTCGCTGACGCCGGTGCACACTGTGCGCGCCGGCGGGCTGGAACTGGCCAATGTCTATGACATGCGCCAGGTGCTGATGCCCCCGTTCATCGACTTCGACAGCAGCGCCGCCGCGGACTGGCAGCAGGGCATCCGTCTCGTCGGCCACCAGCTTGAGCCGGTGAATTCGACCCCAGGCGCAGAATTGCAGCCGGGCGACAAACTGCTGCTCACCCTCTACCTGCAAAGCCAGGCGCCCATCGACCAGAACTACAACGTGCTGGTGCGCCTGGTCGATGCACAAGGCAACGAGCAGTGGCGATCCGAAGGCTGGCCCTGGGGCGCGCCCACCGCGGGCTGGCCCCTGCGCGAGGTGCGCCCCGACGGCCACACTGTCGCGCTGCCTGCGGATTTGCCCGCCGGCCTCTACAAACTTGTCGTCGCCTTCTATGACCCGGCGACGCTGGATCTGCTGCCCGCGATCGACCTGCGCACCGGCCAGCCCCTCGACCCGCCCGTGCGCGATGTGGCGCTGCTCCAGGTGGGTGAATCCACCCTGGCCACACCTGTGTTGACGCCGCCGCCCCATTTCGGCGACGCCATTGCGTTGAGCCGCGCCGCGCTTTCCACCACCGCGCGCCCCGGCGATGCACTCAACTTGCTGCTCACCTGGGCGGCGCTGGCCCAGCCGGAGCGCGACTACACCGTCTTTGTCCACGTGCTCGACGCGGCGGGCAATCTGGTTGCCCAGGTGGACCAGCCGCCCCTGGCCGGCTTTGCGCCCACCCACCTCTGGCAGCCGGGCATGAATCTGGTGGATCAGATCGCCGTGCCGCTGCCGGAGGAACTGCCAGAAGGCGAATACACGGTGCGCATCGGCCTCTACAGCGCGGACGGGCGGCTGCCGGTCACCGTGGATGGCGCG
>JAPKMV010001159.1 GCA_026645635.1 Caldilineaceae bacterium | reverse complement strand
GTCACGTTTTCAACGTGACATGTCCCCAGCGTAGGTCACATTTTCAACCTGACGTTGCGCGTCCGGCAATTATGTCACGTTAAAAACGTGACCTACGGTTATGCCAACGCTGCGGCCAAGACCGGGTGCTGCAACGCCTCCTGCACCAGCCGCCACCCGTGGACAATCTCCGGCGTTGCCAACTCCCCCTGCCACGGCGTGAAGCCCGCATCCAGATAGACCTTGACTGCCGCCGTCCGTGCGGTATTCGTGCCCAACATGGCGCGCGCATGGCTGCGCGCTATGCGCGCCAGCGTCGCCGTCATCAGCCCGCGCATGATGCCGCGCCCCTGGTGCGCCCGTGCGACGACAACCCAGTGCACCTGCCCCCACGCACTACCGTTCCAGTCGTCGATCCACCAGGCTGTCGCCGATCCTGCGATCTCCCCGGCCAGCGTCTCGGCGAAAAACATGCGGTCGGCGAGCGCGGCCATGTCGCCGCCGTAGGCGCGGGCAAAGGTGTCCAGATCTACGTCGTTGTACAGGTCGGCGTCCACATGCAGGGCCACCCAGGCGTGCTCGTCGCCGGGGCGATAGGCGCGCACGCGGTAGCCTGCGGGCACGGGCCAGGCAGGCAGATGCGCCAGCGTGGGCCGCACCATGATAACGTCGGCATGACCCGGCGGGATTGGCTGCGCCATTGTTGGTTATCCGTTGACCACTGCGGCCACAAAGCGCCCATCGACCATGATCGGCGTCTCGTTGCCGTCGGCGCAGAGACCGGTCACGTTCATCGTGGCGGTGCCGATCATGAAGTCCACGTGCGTCTCGGCCTGATTCACACCCCTCGCCGCCAGTTCCTCGCGGCTCAGCGCGTCGCCGCCCTCCACGCACTCCGGGTATGCCTCACCAAAGGCAATGTGGCAGGCGGCGTTCTCGTCGAACAGGATCGAGTGGAAGAGCAGCCCACTCTGGAAAACGGGCGAGGTGCTGTCCACCAGCGCGACTTCGCCCAGGCGGTCGGCGCCTTCGATGGCCAGGAACTGCTCGATCACATCCTGGCCGACGCGCGCGTGGAAATCCACCACCTTGCCGTCGGCGAAGCGGAACCAGGCGTCGTCCACCAGCCGCTGCATGGGGAAACTGGGGCGCGAGGTGCGCACATAGCCATCGACGCGGGTGCGGTGGGGCGCGGAGAAGATCTCTTCCGTGGGCATGTTCGGGTTGAAATGCACGCCGTCGGGCGTCACACTGTCGCCGCCCATCCAGCGGGCGCGGTCGGCCAGCCCCACCGTCAGGTTGGTGGCGGGCAGGCCATCGGGGCCGGGTGCGGGATCGACGAAGCGCACGGCGGTCACCTGGTGGCGGTGCATGTAGCCGGCCACATTCTTCAGTCGGCGGTTGTGGGCAGCCCACGCCGCGACCGGGTCGGCCGTGTCCAGCCGCACCAGGCGGAAGATGGTGACCCAGAGCTTCTCCACCGCGACCTCGGCGTCCAGGTCGGGAAAGATCTGCTGCGCCCAGGCGGCGGTGGGCGCCGCGGC
>JAPKMV010001158.1 GCA_026645635.1 Caldilineaceae bacterium | reverse complement strand
CTATGTCCAGGTCGGCAGCCTGGAGGCGATGATCAAGGCGATCCTGCTCGACTACCGCTTTGCCGTGCCCTACCACGATCTCGACGGTGACGCCCGCCACGTGGCGCGCAAGATGGAAGGCTACCTCACCTGCCTGTGGGATGCGCCCGACTTCGACGCGGTGGAGATGCTCCAATCGGTCTTCTATCGCAACAAAGGCGCCTACCTGGTGGGGCGCATTCGCAAGCGCAACCGCATCCTGCCGATCATCCTGCCGCTGCTCAACCTGGGGGACGAACCGGGGCGCGGCATCGTCGTGGACACCGCCCTCTTCAGCGAGGACGACGCCAGCATCGTCTTCAGCTTCACCCGCAGCTATTTTCACGTAGAGGCCGACGTGCCCGGCGATGTGGTCGGTTTTCTCAAGAGCATCATGCCGCTCAAACCGGTGGCCGAACTCTACATCGCCATCGGCTATCACAAGCACGGCAAGACCGAACGCTACCGCGCGCTCTACCGCCACCTGGCCAACTCCAACGACAAGTTCGAGATCGCCCGCGGCGCCAAGGGCATGGTGATGACCGTCTTCACCCTGCCCTCCTACGACATGGTCTTCAAGATCATCAAAGATCGCTTCGCCTATCCGAAAACATCGACGCGCGACCAGGTGATGGACCGTTACCGGCTCGTCTTCAAGCACGACCGCGTCGGGCGCATGGTGGACGCGCAGGAGTTCGAGTATCTCACCTTCAATCGTGACCGCTTTGCCCAGGAACTGCTGGACGAGCTGCAGGCCGTCGCGGCCAACAGCGTCACTATCACCGACGACGCCGTGATCATCAAACATATGTACACCGAGCGCCGCCTCTACCCGCTGGATCTGTTCGTCAAGGAGATGGGCATCGAGAAGGCGAAGGCCGCGGTGATCGACTACGGCCACGCCATCGCCGACCTGGCCGCGGCCAACATCTTCCCCGGCGACCTCTTCACCAAGAACTTCGGCGTGACGCGCCACGGCCGCGTCGTCTTCTACGACTACGACGAACTCTGCCTGCTCACCGAGTGCAACTTTCGGGCGATGCCCCCTGCGCGCGACTACGACGATGAGGTGGCCGACCAGCCCTGGTTCTCCGTGGCAGAGAACGACATCTTCCCGGAGGAGTTTCGCCGCTTCCTCTGGTTCCCCGCGGCGCTGCGCAGCGTCTTCGAGGAGCATCACGGCTGGATGTTCACGCCCGAACACTGGCGCGAACTTCAAGAGCGCACCGCCGCCGGCGAGTTGATCGACTTCTATCCCTACGACGTCGACCAGCGCTTCCACCGCGACCTGGTGCCCTAACGCGAAGTCACCTTGAAACCGAGAGTCCTGTCTACCGTAGGTGCGGTTTTCAACCGCACTTAGCTGCGCGACGACGGGACTTTGTGCAGTTCAAAACCGTAGGTGCGGTTTTCAACCGCACGTAGCCGCGCGGAGACGGGACTTTGTGCAGTTCAAAACCGTAGGTGCGGTTTTCAACCGCACGTAGCCGCGCGGAGACGGGACTTTGTGC
>JAPKMV010001157.1 GCA_026645635.1 Caldilineaceae bacterium | reverse complement strand
AAGGGTGAAGTCGAGGTCATCGCCGGGGAAGGGCCGTGGAAGGTGGAGGCAGACCAGCAGTTGAGCACGATCCTGGAATTGGGCGCGCTCTTTCTGGGCAGCCACCAGTTGAGCGACCATGGCTGAACAAGCGCGGGTCACAGGTCAGACGCCGGACAGCGAGCGCGGGGTCGCGCTGCTGCTCCTCACCGCGCCCGACCGGCAGGCGCTGCTGGAGCGGGTCGACGCGCTCCTGACAGACCCGGCTGCGCCGCTGCCGCTGTCCGGCGCGGCGATGCCGGACGCAGCGCGGCTGGCCATCGCCGCGCCGCCGGAGGAACTGCGCGCCCGGTTGGCCCTCGCGCGCAGCCGCCTGGCCACCCTGGCGCGCCCCCGCCTCACCATCCGCAACAGCGGCGTCTACCTGGGGCTCGACGATGCGCCGCCTACGACGCGACGCATCGCCTTTCTCTTTCCCGGCCAGGGGTCGCAGCACGTGGGGATGTTGCACGAACTCTACCGGTGCACGCCGACTGTGCGCGGTTGGCTGGATGCGCTCGACGCGGCCTATACGCGCGTGAATCGTCCGCCCCCGAGCGAACTGATCTACGGAGAGGAAGCGCAGGACGCGGCTGCGCCCCTCGCTGCGCTCTTCAGCATGGAGCAGGGCGCCCAGTTGAGCACCGTGGCCAACCTGGCGCTCTATGAGCTAATGGGTCAATTGGGCATCCGCGCCGACGCGCTGGTGGGGCACAGCATCGGTGAGCACGCTGCGGTGCTGGCAGCCCACGCCGGCCATGCCGCGCACCGTGCGGCGATCTGCGCCGAACTCTGTCAGCTTGGCCTGCTGAGCGTCGGGCTGGAGGAGCCGCCCACCCCGGAGGCTATGGCCGCGGTCAGCGCGTTCGACCGGGCGCAGTTGGAGGCGCTGGTGGCCCGCAATCCGCAGCAGCTTTTTATCGCCATGGACAACTGCCCACACCAGCAGGTGCTGGCCGGCACGCGCGCGGCGGTGGATGCGGCGCTGGCGGCGATTGTGGCGGCCGGAGGCATCGGCGCGCGGCTGCCCTTTGTGCGCGCCTATCACACGCCGCTTTTTGGCCCGCGCGCCGAGCAGCTCGCCGCGTGGTATCGCCGCACGGGGCTGACGCCCGCGCCGCTCCACGGGCGCGCGCCGCCGGTCTATTCGTGCCTGACCGGCCAGCCGATCCCCACCGCACCGGCGGCTGCGGCCCAGGTGATGGCGCAGCAGTGGGTCGCGCCGGTCAACTTCCGCGCCACGGTGGAGCGGCTCTATGCCGCGGGCATCGATACCTTCGTCGAGGTCGGCCCGGACGCCAAGCTGACAGCCTTCGTCGAAGACATCCTGCGCGGGCGGCCGCACCTGGCCGTGAGCATGTTGGGTCCGGCCCAGGCGACGTCGCGCGATCTGGCGCAGATCGGCCAAATGCTCGCCGCGCTCTTTGCCCACGGCGCGGCGGTGGATGCGGCGCGGTATGGGGAGATTGGGGGATTGGGGGATTGGGAGATTAAGAGATTGGGAGATTGGAG
>JAPKMV010001156.1 GCA_026645635.1 Caldilineaceae bacterium | reverse complement strand
GCTCAAACCCGATGGCAGCTTCGAGATCATCTCGTCGGCCCAGGCCCTGGAACGATTCCTGGTCGAATACGGGGCGGAGATTGCCACGCTCATCGCTGGTCGGTATCAGCCGCTCTACAGCGGTCCCACCGCCGCCGAGTGGAAGAATCTGCACGGCTTCTTCCCCGGTCGCAAGCTGCCCGGTCTCGACAAGACCGGCCTGCTGCCCGCCCAGCGCCATGTCGCCCTCGCCGCCGCCCGCGTGGCGCGCAAGTACGGTTTCGTCAACGTGGTGGCAGAACAAGGTTTTGGCAAAGGCAGCGTGTCTCTCGCCATCCTCAAAACCCTCAACGCCTGGCCCGCCGTGCTGCTCTGCCCGCCCCACCTCACGCCCAAGTGGAAACGGGAGGTGAGCGAGGCGCTGCCGGGGGCGAAGGCGGTGATTGTCAAGCGGCCCGACGACCTGCGGCGGGTGGTGGAGAACGCCGGTCACTGGCAGACGCTGCCGAGCGGCAAGCGCAAGTGGGTCTACACCGGCGGCAAGCTGGTGGTGATTTTGTCCAACACCATGGCCCGCAACGCGCCGGGCTGGCAGAACCGGCCCGTGGTGCGACAGCGCCGTTGGGTGGACGGCGACGGCGAAGAACACACGACCAAGCTGCTCACCTGTCCGCAGTGTGGCCGTGTGCTTGTGGACGACGAGGGCATTCCGCTGGAGACGCCGCCCACCAAACACAAGTTGTTCTGTTCCAACCCCGCCTGTACCCGCCCCGCCCGCCATCGGGTCCCCCGTCGCGACGGCAAGGAGTGGCCGCGTCAGATGCCGCCCTCGCCCACCTACCAGTTCGGCAAGGCGGGCGACCTCAACAGCTTCAAGAAGAGCAGCGAAGCCTGGGCGCGGGGTGAGTTCTCGTCTGCCCCCATCCACACCGACAGCGTACACCGCTGGATGATGGCCCGCTTCATCCGCGACAAGTACCCGTGGTTCTTCAAGGCGCTGGTGGCGGATGAGGTCCACATGTACAAGGACAAGTCGAGCATCCAGGCCCAATCCTTTGGTCACCTCATCGGCGTGACCAAATATCAGGTGACGCTCACCGGCACCTTCTTCGGCGGCAAGTCATCCAGCATCTTCTGGCTGCTGCACCGGCTTGACGCCTCCATTCGCGACGACTTCGACTTCCAGGGCGAGGCGGACTGGAGCGCGAAGTACGGGCGGTTGAAGGAGATCAAGAAGCGCAACCTGGAGGGCAACTCGTCGTCGTCGGGGACGGCCAAGTGGACGACGCGCACCAAGGAGATGCCGGGTATCAGCCCGCAGATTGTGAGCCGGGTGCTGCCCACCACCCTCTTCGCCCGCATTGGCGACCTGGGCTACAAGCTGCCCGCCTACTCAGAAGAGGTGGTACGGCTGGACATGGACGACGGCCAGTACCTGGACTATGTCAGCCTCTACAACGACCTCTACGCGCAGGTAACGGCCTGGCAGAAGGGGCGGGCGTCGTGGGTGTCGGCCTGGGCCTCGTGGAGCCTCAACCGGCCCAACTCCTGC
>JAPKMV010001155.1 GCA_026645635.1 Caldilineaceae bacterium | reverse complement strand
CACGCGCTAGGGCCTGTTTGTAAAGATCCCTTTGACGCAGAGACGCGGAGGCGGAGAGGCTCGCAGAGGAAAAACAGAGGAGTTCTCCATGCATATTCTCTGCGTTTCTCTGCATCTCTGCGCCTTTGCGTCAAAGTGGAGTGACTTTACAAACAGGCTCTCAGTAACAGGTCATCGTGGTGCAGCCGCCGGGCAGTTCCACTTCCACACTGTACTCGCCGGCGTTGAGACCGGTCAGGAGATAGGCGCCGTCTGCCCCTGTCTGCACGGTGGCGACCACGGCGCCGGTGCGGTCGCGCACCAGCAGCGGCAGTCCCTCGCGCGCCGTTTCGCCAGGATCCTGCACGCCGTTCTGGTTTTCATCGTTGAAGACCACCCCGCGGATGACATACCAGCCGTAGTCCTCCACCTCGCCGTTGTAGACCAGGCCGGTGTCTACAACTTGCAGGCCAAAGTCCGGCGGGTAGAGGCGGAAGCGCAGCAGCAGCGGGTTGGTGGCGACGTAGGTGGAGCCGACCGCCACGGTGACGGACTGCGTGCCGGTGATGACCTTGCCGAGGCTCTGCCCCTCGTCGGCGCTGAAGCGGCCGTCATAGTTCCAGTCGAACCAACCATAGAGCTTCCCTTCGCCGCTGGTCGTCACCGTGATCGAGCCGGTTGCGCCCGGCTGCCAGATGTCGGTGAGCGAACGCGTCACGCCGTCGCCGTGGCCGCTGGCGGTGGCGCTTTCGACGCCGTCGTCGGTGGTGGTGATCACCGCGCCCAGGTAGAGCCGCTCCTCTGGCGCTTCGGGCACCATGTGGCGGGCGCCGTCCTGCACCAACGTCGTGTTGGAGTAGCTGCGCGGCAGATAGCCGTACTCCAGTGCCGAAATCTGGCCGGAGTTGATGTCATCGCGCACTTGATTGGCGGCCAGGCTGAAGACCTCGGTGAACCCAGTGGCGGGATCCACCAGGTTATCCTTACCGCTGCCCCACGCCGGGCTGTAGGAGTAGCCTTCGTTCAGCCCAAAGCCGACGCGATACTGGCCTGCTGCCAGCACGGTGAAGGTGTAGGCGCCGTTGGCGTCGGTGTTGGTGCTGGCCTGCTGCAGTTGGTTGTTGGTGTCCGTGTATTCCAGGGTGACGGCCACCTGGGGAATGCCAAGTTCGCCCGGCTGCCGAATGCCATCCTTGTTGTCGAACCAGGCCACGCCGCGGATCATGCCCATTGTCAGCGCCAGGGTGGTGGCGTCTTCGGCCTCAGCCGTGGCCGGGTCGTCGCTGGCGATGGCCGGCGCGTTGGTGCTGGCCGCATAGCCCTGGTTGGTCAGCGCTGCCAGTTGGAAGGGCAGCGGGTTGCTGATTGTTGCCGTGTAGTTGATGGTCACAGCGGTGTTGGTGGGGATGGTGGATATATAGACACTGACCGCACTGTCGCCTGGCGTGCTGCCGGTGGTCACGGTGCAGATCGCTGGCACGCAGGCAACGCTGCCCACGCCCAGCGCCGTGTTGGCGTCGAGGCTGTCATTGTAGAGCACGTTGTAAGCGATT
>JAPKMV010001154.1 GCA_026645635.1 Caldilineaceae bacterium | reverse complement strand
GTTCGAGTTGACGCCGTTGCCGTCCACCGCCGCATCCGGCTCGCCTGCCGGGCTGAGCGTGATCACGCCGCTGGCAATGCCGTTGGCTGCCGGGTTGGCGTCATCCACGCCGTTCTCGTCCACGTCCTGGTCGAGGTCGGCGTTGGGGTTGCCAGCGCCGGTGCTGGAGCGCAGGCCGGCCAGATCGCCGCCGGGCTGGAACTCAGCCGCGGCCACCCGCACACGGTAGTCGCCCGCAGGCAGGCCCGTGAAGAGGTAGTTGCCCTGCGCGTCGGTGGTCGTCGTGGCGATCACCGCGCCCTGGCTGTTGAGCAGTTGGACAGTGACATTCGCCACGCCCGGCTCGTTGCCGCTCTGCTTGCCGTCGTTCGGCGTCGCGTCGTTCGGCGTCACCCCATCCTGGCCGTTGTCCAGGAAGACCGTGTCGCCCAGGCTGAGCAGCACGTAGTCCTCCACCTCGCCATTGGGCGCGCTGCCCGTCGGCGCTATGGCCTGGTTGCGGCCCGTGGTGAAGCGGAAGCGAGCGAAGAGTTCTTCCGAAGCGACAGTGGCCGGCACGCTGACGTTGAGCGTGTTGGTGCCGGCGGTCAACGCTGTGTCCGCGAAGACGCGCTCGCCACTTTCGAGCAGGCCATTGTTGTTCCAGTCGAACCAGCCATTCAGGAAGCCGCTGATCGAGGCGGTCACCTGAATCTGCGCCGTCGTGCTCGCCATGAACGGTGTCAGGAAGACCACGCCGTCCTCATCGTCCGGACCGGCGGCGGGGTTATTGTCGTCGCCGATCGCAGCAGTATCCGGCTGGCCATCGCCCTCGCCGTCCACCAGCGCGCCCAGGAAGACACCCGGCTCGATACGGTGGTTGGCGCCGACATTGGCTGCCGTGGTCGGATAGCGGGCCGGCAGGTCGCCCCAGTCCGCCAATTGGCTGATGACAACGGTGGCCGGGTCATGGTCGTCCTCGTCATTGCCGTTCTGGCCGTTCTCGTTGACCTGGTCATCTTCCAGCGCCGGCGGCTGTTCGCCCGGCGTGTTCTGGTTCTGGCTGTCCGGCGTCGAGTCGATGTCCTGGCCGCCCGTCTGACCGGCGATCTCAGCGTAGTTGGTCAGCGACGTCGCCTGGAAGCTCACGCCGATGCGCAGCGCCAGGGTGAGCGTCGCCGTCTGGCTCGGAGCCAGGCTGGCGATGGTCGTGCTGGCCGTGCCATTCTGCGCGGTCCAGCCCGGCGTGGTCGCACTCAGCGCCGCACCGGCCGGGATGTAGTCGATCACCTGGATGTTGGTCGCGGTGAGCACACCCTGGTTGATCACCTCGACGGTGAAGGTCACCAGGTCGCCCGGGCGCAGCGTCGGCGGGTTCGTCGCCGCCGGGCGCTTGCGCAGCGCCAGATCCATGTAGTTCAGGTTTTCACAGACATCATCGATCTCATCCGGCACGCCGTCGTTGTTCAGGTCGAGGCGCGACTCGTTGAAGAGACCCTCGCCCGCAATCGGATCGCCCGGCGTCTCCGTGCCACAGCGGGTGACGATGTTGT
>JAPKMV010001153.1 GCA_026645635.1 Caldilineaceae bacterium | reverse complement strand
CGCACAGATCGTACTGGCGCAATGCGTCCTCGCGCTGACCGCGGCGAGCGTAGAGCCAGATCAGCCGGGCGTGCACCGCCTCGATCAGCGGGTCGCTTTGCAGCAGTTGGTGGGCGCGGGCAATGGCCGCCATATCATGCCCCGCCGCGATCTCGCGCGCCAGGAGTTGCTCCAGGCCGCGGATGTAGAGATGGTGGATGCGGCTGCGTTCGCCAAGCAGCCAAAGTTCAAACTCGGGCGCGTCCTTGACATCGACGCCGGCCAACAGTTCACCCTGGTAGAGATCGACCGCCGCCGCCGTATGCTGCTCATCGGCGATCCAAGCCAGGAATTGGAGCACATCCACCGTGGCTGCGTCGGGATTGAAACGCACGTTTTCCTCGGCGGCGATCAGCAGTGTCGGCGCGACATGACGGCGAATCCGGCTCAAGTGCCAGCGCAGCGCCGCGGCAGGATCATCCGACTCCTGGCAGAAGAGGTTCATCAGCGCGCGCCGGCTGTGGGCGCGCTGGGTCACGACCAGGTAGGCGAGCAGGGCGAGTGTCTTGCGCGCCAGCGGCGCTTTGGCGCCACCCTTGCGAACGACCGCAGAGCCGAGCAGGTAAATGTGCGGGAGCGAGGACATGGGGTGTGCGACTCTTGCGGACAGATGATCAGGCTGACCGGCGGATCGCGTCGAACCCGGCAAAATCCTGGGTGACGAAATCGACGAACAGGGCAACCAACCGCTGCGGCGCTTCGATCATCGGGCTGTGGCCGACCCCGCGCAAGATCTCCAGGTTGTTGGCGCCGGGGATGGCGAGCAGTGTGCGCGTTGTCGCCTCGCGGTCGACGATGGCGTCGCGGTCGCCCCAGACCAGCAGGGTGGGGAGGGTGAGGCGCCGCGCGGCGCTGAACTGATTCCATTGGCTGAGCGCCCGCGCCGGTTCGGTGAAGGCCGCCGGCGCCATGCCCGCAGCATCGTCCACCAACTGGTCGAGATACGCACGGTTGGCCACGGCAGCGTCCCCCGCTTCCAGCGGCAACGACGGCATCAGCAGCGCGATGGCCTGCTGCAGCAGCGCCCGATCCTGGCGCATCTGCTCCAGCACGAGATAGGCGTCCAGCGGCGTGAAGACGCCTTCCACCGGTGTGCTGTCCACCAGCGTCAGCGTGGTGAGCAGTTCCGGGCGGTCGAGGGCAAGCTGCATCCCAATGGCGCCGCTGCTGCCGTGGGCGATCAGGTGGCAGTCGTCCCAGCCTAGCGCGGCAACCAGCGCCCCCATATCCGCCGCTTGCTCGTCGATGGCGTAGCCGGTCGCAGTCTGTTCGCTGCTGCCGCAACCGCGCAAGTCGGGCGCAACCACATAGAACGCAGACGGCAGCAGCGCGCCGAAACGCTCCCACCAGCGGCTGCTGCCAAAGGCGCTGTGCAGCAAGAGCAGCGGAATGCCATCAGCGTCGCCCCACCGGCGACAATGAAAGCGCATGCGGGGCGTGGCCACGGTAAAGGTCGTCACCTGCGCGTTTGCCTCCATGCTTTCACCTCTCTCCG
>JAPKMV010001152.1 GCA_026645635.1 Caldilineaceae bacterium | reverse complement strand
GGCGGTAAGCGGCTATCCGCATCAGGAGATCGACGCCGTCACCCGCCGCAGCCTCACCGTGGCAATGGAGCAGATTTGCCGGGACTGTCACCTGGAGATCTACGACCGCACGATGGACGGCATCCACGCCCAGCATGTGCAAGAGGGCGACCTGCGCGCCGCCACCTGTGCGGACTGCCACGGCAATCACGCCATCCAGGACCCGGACGATCCCCGGGAGCATGTGTCGCAGACCTGCGGCAACTGCCACGCAGAAATCAACGAGCAGTACGGCGCCAGCGTCCACGGCGCGGCGCTGCTGGGCGAACATAACCCGGATGTGCCGGTCTGCACCGACTGCCACGGCGTTCACAACATCGAGCAGGCGACGACCGCCGAGTTCCGCATGAGTTCGCCGAACATGTGTGGCACGTGTCACGCCAACTCGACCATGATGGAAAAGTATGGCATCTCGACCGACGTGTTCGAGACTTACGTGGCGGATTTCCACGGCACGACCGTCACCCTGTTTGAGCACACTGCCCCCGGCGAGGCGACAAACAAGGCGGTCTGTTATGACTGTCATGGCGTCCACAACATCCTGCCGGCCAGCGACGAGAACTCGCAGATCATCAAAGAAAACCTGCTGGTGACCTGTCAGCAGTGCCATCCTGACGCCACTGCCAATTTCCCGGACTCGTGGACGAGCCACTTCAAGCCGTCGCTGGAGAACAACCCGCTGGTCTATCTGGTGGATCTCTTCTACGCGATTGTGATTCCGTTTACCGTCGGTGGCTTTATGCTCTTTATCGGCACCGACGTATATCGCCGGGTGAGTGACCGGCGCCGCGCCAAGAAACAGGGAAGCCATGACCACGCTGAGTGAACATCCGACGACAACCCAGACAGAGACGCCGGCCCAACCCGTCAAGCGGGATAAGTATGCGCGCTTCAGCCGCATGGACCGGATCGAACACGCGGTGCTGTTGACCAGCTTCACCGTGCTCGTCATCACCGGCATTCCTCAGAAATTCTCAACCTATCTCTGGGCGAACTGGATGATCGCGGCGATGGGGGGCATCGAAATGGTGCGCTTGATTCACCGCGCGTCGGCCATCGTGCTGATGCTGGGGACGATCTACCACTTCCTGGCCATTGGTTACAAGCTCTACGTGAAGCGGGTGTCGCTGACCATGCTGCCCTCGTTGCAGGATGCGAAAGACGCCATCCAGACGCTGGGCTACAATATGAGATTGGTCAAGTATCCGCCGCGCATGGGGCGCTATGCCTTTGGCGAGAAGGTGGAATATTGGGCGGTGATCTGGGGCACGGTGATCATGGTGCTGACCGGCTTCATGCTTTGGAACCCGATTGCCACCGCCACCTTCCTGCCCGGCCAGGCCATCCCCGCTGCCAAGGCTGCGCACGGCGGCGAGGCGCTGTTGGCGATGCTTTCGATCATCACCTGGCACTTCTACAATGTGCATGTCAAACACTTCAACAAGAGCATGTTCACCGGCTACATCTCCCGCCACGAAATGCTGGAGGAGCACCCC
>JAPKMV010001151.1 GCA_026645635.1 Caldilineaceae bacterium | reverse complement strand
CAGTTGGCTGGACATTTCCAGCGCCCACTGCATGGAGGTTGAAGGATCAAAGGTCGCATTGACAATCAGGATGGGCGGCGCTCCCTCAACTACCAGCGGCCGCGGCGGATTGGTCACCGGCGCCGGCCAACCGAGGCAGCGGGTCTGGGCGCGCCAGCTCTGGGCTGCGCCTTGTGTATGCGGCGCTGTTGCGACATCGAAGATGCGCCGCGCCTGCAAGCCCGCGAAGGTGGCATTGGTCTCGGCTGGCCAATCCAGACACTGGATGGCCGTCTCGGAGAAGTCCTTGTGGGTTGCGCCCGTCTTCAGTTCGAAGGCGAATGCGCTGGCGTCACCGGCCATGGCCTTGGCCAGCTTTTCGCCCAGCGCCGGCCACAGGTGAACGCCCAACAGATTCTCCTGCACGCTGGCGCGGATGTCATCGCCCGTGACGGTCTCCCGGCACGCGCCCGAAGCCACGCAGTCAGGTGCAGGGATCGGGGTCGCATCCGCCTGTTTGATCAGCGCGTCGAATTCCTTCAGCACATCCTTGCCGTAGAGTGCACAATCCTCCGTGGCGCCACACCAGGCCGCAAAGCGCTCAAAGACCAGTTCGTAGGCCTTGACCTCCACGAAATGGAAGGTGTTTTCCGATTGCGAGTGATCCAGCGCGCCGTCCAGCGCCATGACCCGAATCTTGTCGGGGAACAATTCCGCATACTGGGCGCCAATCATGGTGCCATACGACAGCCCCAGGTAATTGAGTTTCTTGTCGCCCAGGGCGGCGCGCATGGCGTCCAGGTCGCGCGCCACTGACACGGTGTCAAGGTGGGCCAGGAGCGGCCCGGTCTTTTCCAGACAACTCGCGCCGAAGGCCTTGTTTTGCGCAACCAGCGCGTCGTAGGCTGCCTGGTCCTGGGGGAAGAGCGAGCCACCTTCGTTCCAGATCTCCGGGTCGCACTGGACTGGGGTGCTTAGGCCAACCCCACGCGGGTCCAGCCCCACGAGGTCAAAGTACTCGTGCAACTTGGGTGTGATGGGCTAGCCGTTCACTGCCTGCGCGATGAGTATGTCGCTGCCAGCCCCGCCAGGCCCGCCGGGATTGATGATCAGGCTGCCGATGCGCTTCTCCGGATCGGTCGCCTTCAGGCGCGTCATCGTCAGGGTGACGGTGGGGCCGTCCGGTGCGGCATAATTCATCGGCGTCTGCATCTGCGCACATTCCAGCTCGGCCGGCAATTGTTCCGAGCAGCGTTTCCATGCCAGGGGCGCCGGCGTCGCGGCCTCCTCTGCCCCCTGCACCGCAGGTGTCGGAGTACCGTAGTCGATCGTCCACGTCACAACGGGCGTGGTGCAGGCCGTCAGAAATAACAGCGCCCACATGAGCATCAATGCGAATACGAGTTTTCTGTACAAACGTCTCTCCTTAAGGTTCATCATGACAATCATCCTGTGGTCGTTTCTGCAATCAGTCCGCCGCGACCTTACTCACTTCTTCGCGGCTGACTTCGACCAGCGCGCCATCCTGCCAGGCGAGGGTGTGGCGGATGTTCGAGGACGGG
>JAPKMV010001150.1 GCA_026645635.1 Caldilineaceae bacterium | reverse complement strand
GCGGTGAAGAGCACCGCCGCCGCGTCGCCGATGGCGCGGCCAAAGGCCAGCAGCACCGCAGTGAACAGACCGGGCAGTGACTGGCGCAGAAACAGCCCCGCCATCTCCAGCCGGGTGGCGCCCAGCGCATAGCCGGTTTCGCCCAGCGCGGTCGGCGTCATGCGCAGCACCTCGTCGAAGGTGCGCGCCAGGATCGGCAGGATCACCAACGCCAGGGTGATGATGCCTGCCAGCAGCGACGCGCGCAGCCCCAGCATGAGCATCAGGGTGAAGCCGAAAGCGCCGTAGACGATGCTGGGGATGCCCCACAGCACATCCAGCCCCAGCCGCACCCAGCTCACCAGACGGCTGCGCCCGGCATAGGCGTGCATGAAGAGCACCAACGGCGCGGCCAGCAGCAGGGCCAGCAGTGTCGCGCCCGCAGCCAGCAGCAGCGACCCCACAATCGCATTGGCGATACCGCCCTGCCCGCCCAGATAAAAGGCCGCCGCCGGCGGCTGGGTCAGCATCTCCCAGGAAAGCGCGGCGACCCCGCGCCAGAAGATGACAAAGAGAATCAGCCCCAGGGTCAGCGCCGCGCTGGCGATGCACAGCCGCATCAGCCACAGGCTGGCGACTTCCTCGAAGTGGCGGCGACGGCGTTTGCCGATGTTGCGCACCATCGTCTCAACCCTCCTTTTGCAGCCGCACGATGACCAGGCGGGCGGCCACATTGAAGGCCATCACCACCAGCAGCAGCACCAGGGCGGAGGTCATCAGCGCGCTTTCGTAGAGCGGCACCGACATCATTTCGCCATAGTTGTTGGCGATCAGCGCCGGCAGCGGGTAGGCGCCGTCGAAGATCGACGTGGGGATCTGCGGGACGTTGCCCACCACCATCATCACCGCCAGCGTCTCGCCAAAGGCCCGCGAGAAGCCCAGCGCCACCGCCGCAATGATGCCGGGCATGCTCACCCGGCGCACGATGCACTTCGTCGTCTCCCAGCGGGTGGCGCCCAGGGCCAGCAGGGATTCACGCAACTGGCCCGGCGCGCTGCGCATCACCTCTTCGGTCACCGCCACCATCAGCGGGAAGGCCATCACCGCCAGCACAAAGCCGCCGGCGAGCAGGCCGTAGCCGCTGGGGTTGGTCTGGCGGAAGAAGGGCAGCACCGCGCCCAGCGTGTTGTGCGCCCACGGCCCCACGACCTCGCGGATCAGCGGCACGACAAACAGCACGCCCCACAGCCCGTAGACAATGGACGGGATGCCCACCAGCAGATCCACCAGCGGCTTGAGCCAGGTGCGGGTGCGCAGTGACGTGTATTCGGCCAGGTAGATGCCGCTGAGGATCGCCGGGACGACGGCAATGGCCATCGCCACGCCGGTAACCGCGACGCTGCCGGCGATGAAGGGCGCAAAGCCGAAGAGTCCCTGCAGCGGATGCCAGGCGGCGCCCAGGAGCAAATCCGGCAGTGGCTGGCTGCGCAGGAGGGGGAGGGCGCGCCAGACCATGCTGCCGGCGATCACGAGGATGAGCGCAAGCACGGCGCCCTGCATCC
>JAPKMV010000114.1 GCA_026645635.1 Caldilineaceae bacterium | reverse complement strand
TTTGGTAGCGCACAGCGTTTGGGACGCTGGGGTCGTAGGTTCAAATCCTATCTCCCCGACCTCACTCCAGCGGGTATAGCTTAATGGCAAAGCATCTGCCTTCCAAGCAGAATACGCGGGTTCGATTCCCGCTACCCGCTCAGTTCGTTCGCCGCATCTCACCTCTCACCTTCACCACGGATCGGTAGCTCAACGGCAGAGCAGGGGGCTCATAACTCCTTGGTTACAGGTTCGAATCCTGTCCGATCCACCTTTCCCGTCGGCGTCATGTTCTCGATCTTCGCGTCTGGCTATTGACAATTATGAACATTTGTTCTATATTGGCCTTCACGTGGAGGTGGCGTGATGGCGATTACTCGTCAATGGCTGGATCAGCAGGCGGACGCCATCGAAGCAGTATTGGGCACCCACAAGGCGCCGGCGGTGGTGCGAGGGGCGATTGTCAGTCCTCGTTACATCCGCTACACGCTGCAGCCGCACCCAAACACGCGGGTCAACAAAGTCGCCAACCTCGCCGAAGAGATCGCGCTGGCGCTGGGCTGCAGCCAGGTGCGCATCGTGCGCAACGGCGCCTTCATCAGCGTGGAGTCACCGCGGCCAAAGCCGACACCGGTGCGCCTGCTGCCGTTGTGCGACAGTCTGGCGCGTGTGCCGGGCTTTTCGGCGGTGCTGGGCCTGGATGAGAACGGTGAGCCACTGCTCCTTCGCCTGATTGCATCGGACGTGGTGCATGTGCTGGTTGTCGGCGCCACGGGGAGTGGCAAGACCGCGCTGGCGCGCGCAATACTGACTTCGCTGGCGCTGTTCAACCAGCCTGATGAATTGCAGATGATCTTGATCGACCCGAAAGGCCGTGGCTTTGGCGCGCTGGCTGGGCTGCCGCATGTGGTCGCGCCGCTGGCGCAGGACACGGCTGCGGTTGCGGCCCAGTTGCAGCAGGTGGTGAAGGAAATGGAGCGGCGCGACCACGCCCGTGTCAGCTTGCCGGCGCTGGTGGTGGCGGTGGATGAACTGGCCGACTTGCTGCAAACCGGCGGCAAGCCGGTGGAACAGGCGCTCGGCCGGCTGGCCCAGCGTGGCCGTGAGAGCGGAATCCATTTGCTGGCGTGTACGCAGAAGCCCAGCGCCAGCCTCATCGGCAGCGCCATGCGCGCCAATTTCCCTGTCCGTCTCGTCGGCGCGGTCGCGAGCCGGGATGAGGCGCGCTACGCCACGGGGATCGCCGACAGCGGCGCCGACCGGCTCGAGGGCAAGGGCGACTTCCTCCTCGTGAGCCACGGCGACACCATTCGGTTCCAGTCGGCTTGGGTGAGCGAATCGGAGATCACGGCGCTGGTCGCGGAGATGCGCGGCGAGCCGAGGGAGTTGACCGTGTACAGGCGATCTCGATAAGGTGCGAAGGTGGGCGGCGGCGCCCTGCGCGTGTCGCAGGAGTGCTGGCCGATCGGGATTCAGATTTCAGATGTCAGTGAAACCATTGTCAGAAAGGGGAGGGCGTCATGGTGCGAGTTCTGGCCGTTGCGCTGCTGGTCGTCATGCTGGCGCTGGCCTGGCGCATCGGCAGCATGCTGAGCAGCGACGCCATCGGCATGGCCATTGGGATGGTGCTGGGGGTGCTGGCGGGGGTGCCGACCGCGGCGTTGGTGTTGCTGGCGCAACGCCCTGAGGCCGGTGATGAGCGCTGGGAGGATGAGGATCGCTATCGAAACGCGTCCGGTCATGGGTATCAGCCGCCCATCATTGTGCTGACCGGCGCCGGCGGCTATCCGGCTGTGCCGGGCCAGCCCACGCCGCAGCAGCCGGCGCTGCCTCCGCCGCTGCCGGCTCCCTGGCCGCCGGAGCGCCGCGAACGCAGCTTTCGCATGGTGGGCGAGGTAGATCAGCAGATCGAATAGACGCGCAAACCGCCCAATCGCTTCGTCTCGTGTTGACAAAGCATTGGGCGATTGTGCCTCAGTCCAGCCGGTAGAGTGCGCCGCTCAGATCGGTGACGTAGAGTTCACCGGCTTCGTCTTCGCCAAAAGAAGAGAGGGTGATGCCCGGCCGCGCCAGCTCGGCGTTGACATAGCCGCCGCTGCCATCGGGTGCAAGCGCCCAAATCACCCCGCTGCAAAAGTCGCCGTAGAAGTAGACACCCTGACGGTCCGGCTGGGCGGCGCCGCGGTAGACATAGCCGCCGGTCACGGAGCAATGCCCTTCGTGGGCATACGCCTGCACCGGCAGCACCAGGCCGTCCGTCGCGCAGTCGTTGGCCTGAAAGCAGTTTTTGCCTTCCATGATTGGCCAACCGTAATTCAGCCCGCCCGGATTCCCGGCGGCGGTCACGTTGATCTCTTCCCACTGGTTCTGCCCTACATCGGCCATCCACAGGTCGCCCGTGGCGCGGTCGAAGGAATAGCGCCACGGGTTGCGCAAACCGATGGCCCAGATTTCATCGCGCACATCCTGGCCGTTCCAGTCGACCTCGATCCACGGGTTGTCGGCGGGTATGCGGTAGGGCTGGTCGGGCGCGCTGGTTACGTCCAGGCGGAGCATCTTCCCCAGCAGCGTCGCCGGGTTCTGGCCATTGCCGAAGGTGTCGTTGCGACCGCCGCCGTCGCCTGTGCCGACGTAGAGCATCCCGTCCGGGCCGAAAGCAAGCATTCCCCCGTTGTGGTTCCCAGCCGGCTGGGCAAGGGTCAGCACACTGAACTCGCTGGCCGGGTCGGCGCGGTTGGGATCGGCGGCGCTGACCTGAAAACGCACGATCTGGGTGGCCCCTTGTCGATCCGTGTAGTTGACAAAGAAATGGCCGGTGGCGGCAAAATTGAGGGGAAAAGCCAGCCCCAGCAACCCCTGCTCGAACCCGCTGCTCACCTCGCTGCTCAAGTCAAGGAACGGCGCCGGCAGGAGTGCACCCTCTTGCAGGATGCGGATGGCGCCGGTCTTCTCCACGATGAAGAGGCGGTCGCTGCCGTCGCCGGCATGAGTGACAAAGAGCGGTTGGCTCAGCCCCTCGGCGACAGGGGTCAAGTTGAGCGTCAGGCTCGCCGGATCGACCGGCGTTGGGAGCGCCGGCGCTGAAGTCGGCGTAGGCAGTTGCGCGGGCGCGGGTGTTGGTGTCAAGGTCGGCGCAGGCAACACCGCCGCACGCGTCGGATCGCTGTCAGGCTGGTTGATCTGCTCGACCGCGGCCGTGCAGGAGGCAGTCACCGCCAACACAAGGGTCAGCAATACGGTGTTGAAGATGACGTGACGTTGAAACATGGTCTGACTCTGCTCCTTTTGTCTGTGGGCGAAAACCGCACCGCAGCTACCATAGCCAATCCCCCTCAGGTTGGCGGTAGGCTGCGTTCCACACCGCAGCAGCGCGCCCAGGCAGATCGCGTTACTGTCAGGTCAGGCGGCTTGGCGCCCTGCGCCAGATCAGGTACACTCGTACTTCGGGCGTAGACCCGGATAATCTGCCGCTTCAGTAGAATGCCGAGCATGACATGGCTGCACTCCAGTTCTTTCCCGTTTCCAACTTACCCCTGATCCAGCCCGGCGACGATCTCGCCGCCTTGATCGTCGAGCGGCTGGCGGCTGAGGGCGAACAGCTTCTGGACGGCGACGTGCTGGTCATCGCCCAGAAGATCGTCAGCAAGGCTGAAGGGCGGCTGGTGCGGCTGGCGGATGTGACGCCGTCCTCCGTGGCTGAGGAGATCGCGGCCACGGTGGGCAAGGATCCCCGGGTCGTGCAGGTGGTGCTGGACGACAGCAACGCCGTGCTGCGGGTGCGGCGCGGTCTTTTGGTGGTGGAACAGCGCAGCGGCTGGGTGTGCGCCAATGCCGGCGTCGACCGCAGCAACATCGCCCCGGCGGCGGACAGCGACTATCTGGCGCTGCTGCCCTGGGATGCGGATGCCAGCGCCGCCGCGATTCGCGCCCGCCTGGGTGAACTGTGCGGCGTCATGCCCGCGGTGATCATCAACGACAGCCACGGCCGCGCCTGGCGCATCGGCACCGTGGGCGTGGCGATCGGCTGTGCGGGTCTGCCGCCGATCTGGAATCAGCGCGGGCTGCACGATCTCTTTGGCTACGAGCTGGTCGCCAGCGAAGAGTGCATCGCCGACGAGTTGGCCGGCGCCGCGAGCCTGGTCATGGGGCAGAGCAACGAAGGGCGTCCTGTGGTTGTCGTGCGCGGCTACACGCCGCCACCGGCTCCACCTGCGCCGGCGCAGGCGATCCAGCGTCCGGCTGCCATGGATGCGTTTCGCTAGATGCAACCACCGCCCTCAACGCACTTCGGTTGACAGTCACCCCGGCGGCGGTATAATGACCCGGTGCGAGGGCAAGGAGATCGACCCTGAAACAGGACTTTGAGCAGGAAAAGACAGAAGCGCCAAAGCCCACCGGCTGGCCAACACGCTGGCAATGGCTCCTCTTGGGCCTGCTGGCGCTGGGGATGTCGCTGTTGGCCTGGCGGTACGGCGCACAGGTGTGGGGGCTGGTCACCGATGAAGCGGCGCTGGAGGCTGCCATTGCGCGTCTCGGTCTGTGGGGGCCGCTAGCGCTGATCGGCATCAACGTGGCGCAGATTTTGGTGGCGCCCATCCCCGGCTACGTGGTGCAGGCGGCTGCCGGCTATCTCTACGGGCCGCTGTGGGGCGGTGTCTACGGCGCCATCGGGCTGGTCGTCGGCGCGATGTTGGCCATGTTGCTGGCGCGGCTGCTGGGCCGCCCCCTGGTCGAACGCATGGTCGGCCAGGAGCGGCTGACGCGCTGGGAGAAGCTCACCTTCAGCACCAGCACCACGGTCTGGTTCATCATCTTGTTGACGCCAACGGGCGATCTGCCCTATTTCATGGCCGGCCTGTCGCGCGTTTCTTTTCTCAAGATCTTCTTGTTGACGATGGCGATCCGGGTGCCCAGCGCGTTTGTTGTGGCGGCCGCCGGCGCCGGCGTGCTGACGATGTCGGGCTGGCAGCTTACCGTGATCTTTGGCGCATTGGGGCTGCTGCTCTTGATTTTTCTGCGTTATCAGGATCGACTCCTCCACGCCATTGACCGTCGCGTCGAGCAGCACATTCCAAAACGGGAGACTTCGTGACTATGCCAGGAGACGATTTGCAGAGCCGCATCGACGCCGATTTGAAGCAGGCGATGCGCGAGCGCGATGAAGTAACCAAACTGACGCTGCGTGCAGTCAAGACTGCGCTGACCGAAGCGCGCACCAGCGGCGCACAGCATGAACTCAACGCAGAGGAGGTGCTGGCCGTGGTGCAGAAGGAGGCGAAACGCCGCCGGGACGCCGCTGCTGAGTATCAGCGGCTGGGCGACGTCAATCGCGCCGACGCCGAGCTGGTGGAGCTGGCCGTCCTGGAACGCTACCTGCCGCGCCAGTTGAGCGAGGCGGAGGTCGAGGTCATCGCCCGCCGCGTCATCGCCGAGTTGGGCGCCACCTCCCCCAAACAGATGGGCGCAGTGATGGCGGCGCTCATGCCCGAAGTGAAGGGCGAGGCCGACGGGAAACTGGTCAGCCAGGTTGTGCGCCGCCTGCTTGGAAACTAGCCGATGGTGACGACACTGCGCGCCCTGCCCGCCGATATCCGGCGCAGGGCGCAGGTCATCGACTGGCGGCGCATTGGCCTCGCCAGTTTGATGATGCTTTCCACTGCTGTGCTGCTGATCACGCTGCTGGCGTGGCAACTGCCTTTTGGCGGCCGGTTTGTCGTCGAGGCGGGTCAAGTGGCCCCGTTTACCGTGGTCGCCCCGCAGGCGCTGACCTACGCCAGCGACGTGCTCACCCTGCGCGCCCAGGAGCGCGCGGCCCAGGCCGTCCCCGACCAGTATGACACCGACGAGGCGGGCGTGCGCCGCCAGCAGGTTGCGTTGGCCCGCACCATCACGGCGCAGATCGGCATGATCCGCGATGACCCCGACGCCACCCTGGCCCAGAAGAATGATCAACTCACCAGCATTGCCGACCTGAACCTGGACGCCACCACTGCGGTGCAGATTCTGTCGCTGAGCCAGGAGGAGTGGGACGTGGTGGTCAGCGAGGCGCCGCTGGTGCTCGACCGGGTGATGCGCGACGAGATCCGCGAGAGCACCCTCAGCACGGCGCGGCGCCGCGTGCCGGTTACGGTGAGCAGCCGCCTGAGCGAGCCGGCGAGCGACGTGGCCATTGCGCTCACCCAGGCGCTGATTCGCCCCAACAGCATCGTCAATAGCGAGCGCACCGAGCAGATGCGCGCCGAGGCGCGGGCGGCCGTTGCGCCGGTGCTGGCGGTCATCGAACAGGGTGAGGTGGTGATTCGCGCGGGCGACATTGCCGGCGCTGAAGAAGCCGAAGCATTGGCGCAGCTCAGCGAACTGGGGCGACAGTGGGATCCCTACTCGTTTCTCCATGCGCTCATCTTGGGCAGCGTGCTGTTGGTGATCACCCTGCTGGCCATTTTCCGGCTCAACCCGAAGCTGCTGCGCGATTTCCGCCAGTTGAGCCTGTTGATGTTGCTTGCGGTGGCCTGGCTGCTCGCCGCCAAAATGATGATCAGCAGCCAGGGATCCCTCGCCTATCTCTATCCGTTGGCGGCGCTGGGCATCCTTACAGCAGTCCTCTGTGACCTGCGCGTGGCGATCGTGTTGATGGTGGCCGTGGCGCTGGTCGTGGTCAACTTCAGCCTCGGCAACGCCGCGCTGCTGACGTACCTGATGCTGGGGGCGCTGGCCGGCACGCTGACCGTCGGGCGCGGCGAGCGGCTGAACGCCTTTCTATGGGCCGGCCTGGTGATCACGGGCACCAATATCGCAGTGCTGACCGCCTTCCATGCCCCGTTCGACACGCCGGGCGCGCCGGGGCTGCTCGACGTGCTGCTCCTCTCCACTGTCAACGGCATTCTGTCAGCAGCCATCGCCCTCATCGGCTATTTCACCCTGGGCAACTTGTTCGACATCACTACGCCGCTCCAACTGACGGAACTGAGCCGCCCCACCCATCCGCTGCTGCGCCAACTGCTGCTCAAGGCGCCCGGCACCTATCACCACACCATTCTCGTCAGCAACATGGCCGAACGCGCCGCCGCCGCCGTCGGTGCGGATGCGCTGCTGGTGCGGGTCGGCGCCTACTATCACGACATCGGCAAGACAGTGCGTCCCTATTTCTTTGCCGAAAACATCATGGATAGCTCCTCGCCCCACGAGAAGCTCGACCCGTACACCAGCGCGCAGATCATCATCAGCCATGTGAAAGACGGCGTCGACCTGGCGCAGAAATATCACCTGCCGGAACGCATCCAGGATTTCATTCGCGAACATCACGGCCATTCCCTGGTCAAATATTTCTATGTGCAGGCGCAGCGGCAGAGTGACGACCCCGAGGCCATCAACGAAGCTGACTTTCGCTATCCTGGCCCCAACCCGCGCAGCAAGGAAACCTCGCTGCTGCTCCTGGCGGACACCTGCGAGGCGGCGGTGCGCGCCGTGCGCCCCGGCTCCCGCGAGGAGATGGCCGCGCTGGTCAACCGGTTGATCGAAGAGCGCATCCTGTCGGGCGAATTGAGCGACTCGGAGTTGACATTTGCCGACCTGCAGATCGTGAAAGAAGTCTTCTTGCAGGTGCTGCAAGGCGTCCACCACCCGCGCATCGTCTATCCTGACGCCAGGCAACCGGTCGGGCCGTTGTTCGACGCCGCGGAGGAAGAAGGCCAGCCCGCGACTGCCGCCAACAACAACGGGCGCGCCCTGCACGGCGGCGTGGAAGAGACAGCCGCCAGCCAGACGCCTGCGATGACCACAGCCGCCACTCAGGGGTGAACCATGATGCAACTGGAACCATCCGGCGACCCGGCGGCTGAGGCCGTCCACGAGATCGAGGTTCAGATCGACGAACTCTATTTGACGCTGGTGAATCCCGACTTGCTGGAAACGGTGGCGCGGCGGACGCTGGCGCGCTACGGCGCGGCGCCGGCTGCGCTCACCATCGTAGTCACCAACGACAGCGCCGTGCAGACGCTCAACCGCACCTACCGCGGCATCGACGCGCCGACAGATGTGCTCAGCTTTGCGGCGCACGATGAGGACGATGAGGAGGAAGCGGGCGACGCCGATCGAGTGCACCTCGTGACCCCCGCCGAACTGGCCGACGAGTTGGCCGCCTACCTGGGTGACATCGTCATTGCCCTGCCCTACGCCACTCGTCAGGCTGCACAATACGGCAACAGCGTGGACGCCGAGTTGTGCTTGCTGACTGCGCACGGTGTGCTCCACCTGCTTGGCTACGACCACGCCACGCCCGCGGAGGATGACGCCATGTGGGAAATGCAGAGCGCCGTGCTGCGCACTCTCATCGTTCCCGGTGTCTCCCGCCGCGTCTTCGAGGATTGATGGAACCGGGCGGCACAGGTTCGCCAACACCCCATCCCAGCCTGACCGGGCGCGACCGCGGCTTCTGGCGCGGTCGCTGGTACAGCTTGCGCGCCGCAGCGCACGGCGCATGGCACACTCTGCGCACGCAGCCCAATGCGTGGATCGAAGTGGCGGCCAGTGTGGGGGTGATTGC
>JAPKMV010001149.1 GCA_026645635.1 Caldilineaceae bacterium | reverse complement strand
CAACGCGGCGCTGCTCTTTGAAGTAGCCGAGAATGCCGCAGGAGAAGCAGTGCTCGCGGCAGTCGTCCACCACGCCGCCCTTGTAGGTGTGGACATACTCCTGGGTGAGGAACTCCTTCTTCAGCCCCGCGGAGATGTGATCCCACGGCAGCACCTCGTCGACGGGGCGTTCGCGCCGCGCGTACCAGTCCATGTCCAGCCCCAGTTCCGCAAAGGCCGCCTGCCAGGCCGGAAAGTTGAAGTACTCGCCCCAGCCCTCCAGTTTGGCGCCCTTACGCCACGCCAGTTCGATCACGTCGCTCAGCCGCCGGTCGCCGCGGGTGAGGAACGCCTCGACCAGCGTTTCCTCCGGGTTATTCCAGGAGAAGTGGATGCCCGGCCCGCGCAGCTCGCGCTGGAGCAAAGCAATCTGCTGGTTGATCACAGTCTCGTCTTCCATCGCCACCCACTGAAAGGGCGTGTGCGGCTTGGGCACCAGCGTGCTCACGCCGATGCGCACGTTGGCTTTCTTGCCCAGCACGCGGCGGCCCACGGCCAGCACGGCTTTCGACAGGTCGGCGATGGCCTGCACATCCTCCAGCGTCTGTGTCGGGTGGCCGATCATGAAGTACATCTTGATCGTGGTCCAGCCGCGCTTGTAGACTTCCTCGGCGGTGGCCAGCAGGTCGGCGGAGGCGATGGGCTTGTTGATCACATCGCGCAGGCGGTCGGTGGCGGCCTCGGGCGCAAAGGTAAAGCCAGAGCGTCGCCGCCCCTTCTCCAGCAGGTCCATGAGATCGACGCTGAAGCTCTCGATGCGCAGGCTGGGCAGCCCGACCGTCAGCCGCCGTGCGCCATGTTTCTCCACCGTGCGGCGCACCAATTCCTCGACATAGCTGTAGTCGCTGGAACTCAGGCTGAGGAAGCTCACCTCCTCGAAGCCGCAGTGTGCGATCATTTCGTCCACGGCCTGGAGCACCTCCTCCACCGGACGCTCGCGCACCGGGCGGAAGATCATCCCTGCCTGACAGAAGCGGCAGCCGCGGGTGCAGCCGCGCATGATCTCAATGGCGGCGCGGTTGTGCACCACCTTGATGAAAGGCACGATGAACTTTGTCACTGGCGGCGGCAGCACCGTCATCACCCGCTTCATCACCTGCGCCGGCGCAGCCGGGTCGATGGGCGTCACCGCGGCCAGCGAACCATCCGCGGCATAGCTGGCATCATACAGCGCCGGCACATAGACGCCGGGGATGCGGGCGAGTAATTCCCATAAGCGATAGCGGGATTGAGAGATTGAGAGATTAGGAGATCGAGAGATTGGAGATTGGAGATTGGCTTCGTAATCTCCCAATCTCTCAATCTCCCAATCTCTAATTCCTAATCTCCACTCCTCATACGCCGCGATCACCTCAAAGATCACCTCCTCCCCTTCGCCGATCACCATCGCGTCGAAGAAGGCGCTCATCGGTTCGGGGTTGTAGCAGCCGGAGCCGCCGGCAATGACCAGCGGATGCGCAGCGGTGCGGTCGGCGGCGCGCAGCGGCAGGCCGGCCAGGTCG
>JAPKMV010001148.1 GCA_026645635.1 Caldilineaceae bacterium | reverse complement strand
CCGTGCTCTACACCTCGCCATACCGATACTTCGTCGTCTCCTCGATCACCTTAATCGCGGCCGGCGTCAGGTCGGACAACCTCCTGGGCCACCGGCATTCGCGGCGGCGCCGTCTTCCAAAGCAGATCGATCTCGGCCGGCGTCAATCCGTAGGCTGCATTGACCAGGTCGGACAGACGCCGCTCCAGTTTGGCCGCCTCCACGTCGTTACCCCGTAACGCAGGAACGTGCTCATCGTAGACCCGGAAAAGCGCCTGCACCCCAGCCGGCGACAGCCGCCCAGCGGCGCGTGGCCGGCGGCGCGTCACCTCCTGCACAAAGTCATCTCGGTCGAGGGCGGAGACCGCTTCCAGTCGCTGGCCGGGCGTCGCGACCGCGAATTCGAGCCGCAGCCAGTCGAGCACGCTGGCGCTTGTCTCGCGCCGGGCCTGCGTCAGCGCGATCAGGCGTTGCACGGCCGGCTCCACTTCGCCGCGGATGGCGTCGGTGGCAGGCGCAATCGGCAGCAGTTCCATCAGTTCGCCTTTGGGACTGAGCGCCTCGTCTTTCATGTGCGGCAGGTAGCGCCAGTTGTGCCACCACATGAGCGGTGAATTGAGGACTGCCAGTAGATATAAGTTGGTGGTCGGAATGAGAAAAACCTTGTTGGTTGAGAAATACCCTTGGGTATCAAGCGCAAAACGTGGGTGAAATTGAATTTCCTGATAAACGATCTTTGGGTGCCCAAAGAATTGCCAATACGCGGTCGAATCTTGAATCTCGAACCATTCATAGGGGCCAGGTTTTCTGCCGGGCCAGTCCACGCCTTTCCAGGTTGCAGGTTGTGGTTCAAGGCTATCCCGGAATTTGATCAGATGTTCCTTCACTGCCGGATACTGATCGATATTGATGCCCCGTTTCGTGAAAATCATCCATAGCTCAGCCCATTCTGGAATCCATCTGCCGATATCTTGACCCCGGAGATACGGTCTGATGATCTCATCCGATCTTGGATCGGCTCGGAGAATTTGCTCTCTGACTTGGCTGGTAATCAGAAACGCTTCATTGTAGCCAGTAACTACGCCTCGATAGAGCTTTTCACCAACATACTCACTCAAGGTTTCACCACTGCGCCGGATCTTCGCCATCAACGCATCGACTTCTGGCCGCTCCAGGCTCCACGGCTCGGCGCCAAACCGGCTGGTCGCCACTGCAAAGCCGTGCTCTGCGGCATAGCTCGCCAGTTCCACGCGCCCCAATGCCTCGCGCGGGAAGGAGCAGACCGCAGCCTGCGTCTCCGCGCCGATGGCATCGGCAGGCGGACGCTGCAGCACGAGGATGACAGGAAAGGTGTCGGCGTCTTCGAAGATCGGCGCGTGACCAAAATCGATCATCCCCTGCAACTGCGTGTCGTGCGCCAGGAAACGGCGCAGCGGTTCACCATAGCCGGCGCGCAGAAATTTGTTCGACGTGATCAGGCCCAGCCAGCCACCCTGCCGCAGCAGGCGCACGTCGAGTTCGTAGAAGTAGGCATACAGGTCGCCCGCGCCGTGATAGACTGCG
>JAPKMV010001147.1 GCA_026645635.1 Caldilineaceae bacterium | reverse complement strand
CAACATCGCCAGCCCGCCCGCGGTGGTTACGATCAGCGCACGTCGCGCGCCGTCCACCGCGCCTTTGGAACTCGTCTTGAAGGCGATCAGCAGATAGCTGGTGACGCTGGTGCCTTCCCAAAAGACGAAGAGCAGAAAGAGGTTGTCGGCCCAGACGACGCCGAGCATACTGACCATGAAAGCGAAAAAGAGCAGATAGAAGAAGCCCTGCCGTTCGTCGCCCTCGAAGTAGTAGTTGGCATAGAAGGCGATGGCCGCGCCGATGCCGGCGATGATCACACCGAAAAGCAGCCCCAGGCCGTCGATGCGCAGGGTCAAGTTGAGGCCGAGGTCAGGGATCCACGGGTAGTCGACGGCGAGCACAGCGCCTGCGCTGACCGCAGGCAGGCTTGCGATCAACCAGATGCAGACCAGCGCCGGCGGTGTCGCCGCAAGCCAGGCAAACAGGTGAGACCGATGCGGGCGCAGCAGCCAGAGGAGTGGCCCGCTCAGCCCCAACACGATAAGTGAGACGATCAATCCGGACACTGCACCAGTGACTCCATGTTGGGGCGCCGTGGCAAAGACGGCGCCCTGGGCTGGGCGTATCGAGCAACAAAACGCACCGGATCATACACGAAGTAGTCCATTTGGGCAAACTTGCGGCGCGTGTAGCATTACAGCATTACCCACGGCTGCCTTGTCGCCGCCGCTTCGTGGTAGACTGTGCGCGTGACACCGACCTGCTGTCCGCACGGGGGCATGGGCAGCAGGTCGCTGTGCGAAACAGCAACGACAAGGGGAAATGGCGCGTCGCCCCTCGCAATTCGCCCCTCGCCCCAACTTCAGACCAGGCGACGGGAGCGCCGCGATGAGACGATGAAAGCTGTGATTTTTGACCTGGGCAACGTACTGATTCCCTACGACCATCACCGCACCGTCACTGCAGTGGCGGCTTTGTGTGGATGTGACGATAAGCGCATCGCCGCGATCTTGCAGTCGCTGTCCGAACCGTTCGGGAGCGGGCGGATGGAGCCTGCCGCCTTCAGCCAGGAGGTGCTGCGCCAGGCTGGTGCGCCGCCGCAGATCACCGAGGCGGCGTTCTCCGCGGCGTTTTGCGCCGGCATGGGGCGCGATGCCCAGGCCCTTGCCTATGCCGTGGCGCTGCAAGACCGGCCCAACGTCACCGTCGGCGTGATCAGCAACACTAACGCCCTGCACGTCGCCTGGCTCGACGAACACGTGCCGGAACTGGCCAAACTCGACCTGGTGATGATGAGCAACGAGGTGGAATTGCTCAAGCCCGACCCGGAGATCTTTCGCCTGGCGCTGGAGTTACTCGAAGTCGGCGCCGAGGATGCCTTTTTCGTCGATGACCACCAGGTCAACGTAGACGCCGCCACAGCCCTCGGTCTCCGCGCCCACCTGCACCACACCTGGGACGAAACTCGGCCAGCCATCGAGGGGTGGCTGGCCGAGTAGAAAAATCCTTCAATCTCTAATCTCCAATCTCCAATCTCGGTTAAATAGATATTGGAGATTGAAGATTGGGAGATTACTGGTAAT
>JAPKMV010001146.1 GCA_026645635.1 Caldilineaceae bacterium | reverse complement strand
GAGACGAAGTTGCTGTCATCGTAGCCCAGGTCGATCCAGCGCGAACGAACACCGCCGCCGGTGTCCAGCGCTGTGCCCGCGCCATAGCTGGGCACAAATACCTGTGAACGCAGCGGGATGATGCGCGGGTCCACCGCCACGACACCCTTTGTCAGCCGATCGCCTGTCGCCGTGGTCGCATCACCCCCCAACGCCGCCGGGTGATAGCTGGTCGCGTACATGCGCAGCTTACGCCAGTAGGTGATGGTTTGTCCATCTACGGTGGCCGTCTGCGGCGTAATCTGCTGCCCATAGGCGATGCGGCGCGTGTCGGGCAGTTGCGCCACCCAGGTGTCTTCCTCGACGCGGCCAACTTCCTCACCATTTTCATAGCGCACCCGGCTGCGCGTGCGGGTGATGCCGTTGGCGCCCACGTTGCGCACCTCTTGCGTGTCGATAGGCAGGTTGGGATCGGCTTCAAAGACCGTTTCGTAGGGCGCGATCTCCTCATCCACCACGACATCCTCCGTAATGCGCGTCACCGCGATTTCGATATTGTCGTAGAGTTCGGTGGCCAGAGGCGGCTCCACGCGATCCATATCCTTGACGACAATGCCCAGGTCGGTCAATGCGTCGCCGACAGTCACTGCCCGCGTCCGCGTCTTTACCCGCCCCCCTTCCAGCACAAACGAAACCGGTGTGCTGCGTTGAATGTGGATGTGCAGGTTGGCCGTCGCCCGGCTGCCGAGGCTCGGCTGCACACGGTCGCCCAGGTAAAGATCTACACCGGCGCCGCGCAGCGCCGCGCCCACTGTCTGTGCGGTGGTGCGAATGGTGTAGGGCAGTTCGCCTTCGTGGACGACAACTGGAAACGCGCGGTAGACGCGCATCTGCACCGGCTCGGTGCGCAGCGCGTTCCACGCAAAGCCCTGGCCATAGGTCGCTGCGGTGCGCCGCGTGCGGCGGGGCGGCAGCACCGTTTCGGCGGTTGCCGCTGCGCCGTCGATCAACACCTGGTCGCCGGTGTCCAAGGTCAGGCCGGCGCCGGCCAACACCTTCTCTGGCGTATCGCCCCAACTGTGCACCAGGAGATCGCGGCCGTCGGCCAGGATGCGCACGGGCCGCGCCCGTTCCACGGTGACGGCCATGCCGCGGGTCACCGGGTTGTTCAGCGCAGGCTCGATGCGGTCGTCGGGGTTCGGCGTCAGCCCAAGGTCGAGGAGCAGGTCAGCCACATCCGCGCGGTGGGTGCGCACCTGGACGGTCACGCCATCTACAGTCACCACCACCGGACGCGCAGTCAACTGCCATAAGCTCCACGCCAGGAGCAGCCCCGCAACCAGACCCGCTGCCGCCAGCCCGGCGCGCCAACTGAACCCGACCCCGCTCGCCTGCGTTTCCCTCAGTGTCGTGCTCGCCATGACGCTATTTTATTCGTACCCTCAGATATCGCCAAAGGCTGTTGAAAATTGAAGATGAATGCATTCTCATATAGCATCTGGGGTATGGAAACAGGGGCGGGGGGCGAGGGGCGAGGGGCGAAGGGCGAGGGGCGCGCCCTTCACAAT
>JAPKMV010001145.1 GCA_026645635.1 Caldilineaceae bacterium | reverse complement strand
AAACCGCACCTACGCCGGCAAAACCAGCTTCAGTCACTCTCTCGGACGCTCCCGATCAGCTGCGGTTCAACGCCGTCGAGAGCAGCGCGCCGGCTGGCTGATCCATCAGCCAGATCAGCGTGCCGTCCAGCGGCGCCAGGCCCTGGCTGGGCAAGCGCTGCACATCCTGCGGGCCTTCGAGCACGGCCTGCAAAGTCGCGGCCTTGTCTGCGCCGCTCACGAGCACCAGCGTGCGCCGCGCTGCGTTGATGAGCGGGAAGGTGAAGGTAAGACGATTGGTGTGGGGCGGCGGCCCAGGGTTGCTCACAACCAGCCGCTGGCGTTCGGTAAGCGCGGGCGTGTGGGGAAAGAGACTGGCGGTGTGGCCGTCGGCGCCCATGCCCAGCAGCACCAGGTCGAAGCGGGGCAGGTTGCCGGCGCCGGAGCGCGGGTTGGGGGGCGCCAGTTCGCGCACCGCGCGCTCGTAATCCGCGGCCGCGGCGTCCGGCTCACCGTCGCCGGCCATGCGCACCACGAAGGGCGGCGGCGTGGCCAGCCGGTCGAGGAGCGTCTCTTTGGCCATGCGGTAATTGCTGTCGGGCGAAGTGGGCGGCACGCAGCGTTCGTCGCTCCAGAAGATCTGCCAGTAGCGCCAGTCGATGTCCGGGTCGGCGGCCAGCGCGGCATAGACGCCCCGCGGCGTCGAGCCGCCGGCCAGGGCGATGCGGAAATAGCGCCGACGGCCGATGGAGAGCGCGGCCGCAGCGGTGATGATCTTGCAGGCCGTTTGCACCAGGTCGGCCTGGGTGGGCGTCACCGTCACCTGGCGGCGGCTGATCGGCTGTCTTGCGGGCTGGTTCGTTACATCCATCGCTGCTTCGTCCGTTGATTCTCGATTCTTGGTGCAAGAGAACACTGCAACCGATGTAGAATGGAACGGATACTGCGTCAACATGCCGTGGCCCAGCCGCATCCGATGCTTTCTCAATCCGCTGTGGTTCTTTCGCCCCAAACGTGAACTACCTCTACGTGATCGCCCCTGCTCCCCTTCTATGATAGAATACCAATCAATCATCAAGCCAGCAATTAACCATTGACCGTTGACCATTGACCATCAACCATGTGCGGACGATTCACACTCTTTGCCGATCCTGAACTCCTCGCCGAACTCTTCGACCTGGCGGAGGCGCCGCCGCTGGCGCCGCGCTTCAACATCGCACCGACGCAGCCGGTGGGCATCGTGCGCGTCAACCCGCACACCCATGCGCGGGAGTGGGCGCTGACCCACTGGGGGCTGATCCCCTCCTGGTCGAAGGACCCCACCATCGGCGCGCGCATGATCAACGCACGGGCCGAGACGGTGGGCGAGAAGCCCTCCTTCCGCGCTGCGTTCAAGCGCCGCCGCTGCCTGATCCCCGCCAGCGGTTTCTACGAGTGGCGCCAGGGGGAGAAAGGCAAACAGCCCTATTTCATCGGGCCGGCGGCTGGGGAAGAGGAAGCGGTGCTGGCATTGGGCGGACTGTGGGAGACATGGACTAGCCCCGACGGCGGCGAGATCGAGAGCTGCACCA
>JAPKMV010001144.1 GCA_026645635.1 Caldilineaceae bacterium | reverse complement strand
TCCAGCCCCACCGCGCCGATCAGCCCGGCTGCATCGAAGCGGTCGTTGGCGCAGAAGGGAACCCCATGCAGCGGCCCCTGTACGACGCCGTGCGCCAGGTCGGCGTCAGCCTTTGCCGCTTCCGCCGCGGCCGTGGTCGAACGCTGCACCAACGCGTTGATCGACGGGTTGACAGCATCGACGCGCGCCTGGTGCGCGGCCATCACCTCCGCAGCCGTGACCGTTTTGTCTCGGATACGCGCGGCGAGTTCGCTCGCCGGCAGTCGCCACCACTCAGTCATGGGGCGCCCTACCTTCATCACGGCAACCGATGACAATGGAAGCTGCTGGCGTCGCCCCTCGCAACTCGCCTCTCGCACCTCTCAGATCGGCGGATTCCTTGTGTGTCATGCCGCCATTGTACCTCACTGGATTCGATCCTGCGGTATACTGGGGAGAGCATCATTGGCACAACACCAAGTGAGGGAGACTCATGCACCAAGAACAACGCGACCGCACCCGCCGCCTGCTGCGCGAGCAGGACATCGACGCGGCGCTCTTTGCCCATCCGCACAGCGTCACCTGGCTGACCGGTTTCACCGCGCCGGTGCAGGCCGGCGTCAATCCCTTCGCCGGCGGGCCGGCGCTGGTCTGGTATCACGCCGGCCGCTTCACGCTCTTTGTGGCCGACGTGCACGCGGCGCTGGCGGAACCGTTCAACCAGGAGCCGGATGGCGCGGTCGTCACCTATCTCGGCTACACCGTGGACGCGCCCATCGATGCGCCGCGGCATCTGCGCAAGGCGCTGCAAGCCCGCTGGCTGGCCGACGGCATCGGGCGCGCCAGCCTGGGCGTCGAGGTGAACGACACACCCGCCGCGGTCTACGCGCTCCTCAGCGAGCTGGGCAGTCGCGCCGATCTGCCCCAGGCCATCGACGGCCTGCTGCTGCCGGCGCGCGCCATCAAGAACGCCGAGGAGATCGCCAAGCTGCGCGCCAATTTCCGCCTCACCGACATCGGCCATGCAGCGGCGCGGGCAGCCACCCGGCCCGGCGTGCGCGAGATCGACATCTGGACCGCGGCGGAAGCGGCGATCCAGCAGGCAGCCGGCCAGCGGGTGCCGATCACCAACGACTGCATCGTCGGCTACCGGGAGATCAACTTCACCGGCTGGCCGCTGGACCTGCCGGTGCGGGAGGGCGACTCGGTGATCGTGGACTTGAGCACCATCCATCATGGCTATTGGAGCGACAGTTGCGCGACCTACGTGGCTGGCGAGCCGACAACCCGGCAGCGCGAATTGCACGCAGTGATCAGCGCCACGCTGGCCCACGGCGCCAGCCTGCTGCGCCCCGGCGCGGTGGCGAGCGACATCGACCGGGCCATGGGCCAGTTCATCGCCGACGCGGGCTATTCGCCCTACACCCACCACGGCGGTCACGGCGTCGGCGTCAGCGGCCACGAGGCGCCGCGCATCGTGCCGTACAACCGGGAGGTGCTGGCGCCGGGCATGGTGATCATGCTGGAGCCGGGCATCTACTTCCCGCGGGAGACCGGCGTGCGGCTGGAAGA
>JAPKMV010001143.1 GCA_026645635.1 Caldilineaceae bacterium | reverse complement strand
GTTGCGCCTCATCAGGCGTCTGCGATATTTGATAGGTCATGGTGGGAGTATACCATTGCTGGGCAAGCCGGAAACTTTGGCCACCACAGCGGAAGCCTATCGCTGGCGAACAGATGGTTAGGTCTTTGGAAAACAGGCGATTTTTGCTGCCGCTTGGCGCTATGCTATGATGTCCGCTTGACTGTACAATCTGTTCTTGCTGAGGAGGGAGAGGCGTGAGGACGAAACGAACCTGTGCAGATCGGAATCTGTACAGACCTGGCAGATGGATCTGTACAGACCTTGAGAACCGTAAGGAGTTGACGTAGTATGCAGAACACCCGGCTAGAAAGACGCCCAGCTTCGAGTGGCGGCGCAAATCGCCTCTTTGAAGGCCCGGCGGCGTGGCTGGTCACGTTCGTGGTCATCCCAGGCTTACTTGTCGCCGTCCTCTTGTTGCCGCCGGTCAGCTTGATCGACCGTCTGCAGTCATTCACCTATGATCGCATTGGCGCCAATGGTGGATCGATTCAAGACCCAGACGGCACGATTGTGAACTTCCCGGCAGAGGGCATCATCGACAGCTTCCAGGCCAAGCTCGAGAGCACACCCCGCACCGAATTCGTGGCGGGACAGGCTGGCAGCGAAATGTATGAAGCGGCGGAAAATCTTCCGCTCGAGTTGATCGCCAAGAGTCCCGTCTATCACGTGGACTTGCGTGGCCCCGCCCCCGCCAATGCCATTCTGACCATCCCGATTCCCAACGACAGCCTGCCTTATGAAACGCTGTCCGTTTATGAGTGGACTGGCGACGTCTGGCGGCATATCCCATCGACCGTACTGGCGCAGGACGACCGGATCGAGTCGCGGCTTGGCTTTGTGCCCAGTCATTTCATGGTCGTGCAGACGACGCCCGCCATCCCAGCCGTGACGCTGGAGCTGGATCAGGCGACCGCGATGCCGGCTGGCGCCACTGTGACGAATGAGGCGCGCGCCGGCTTGCGGCTGCGCGGCGACGGTGGGCTGGAAGGGCAGGCGCCACCCAATTCTGGCACGACGATGCCGATTGTAAGCAACGTCGAAGACCAGACTGTGCGCACTGATCTCATCAACAACCTGCTGGTCGATCCCGGTTTGATGGACAACCAGTTGATAACGCTGGAAAAACTGGTGGTCGAGGGCGGCTATCCCGGCGTGATCATCGACTACCGCGGCGTGGATGCCGTACCCAGCGCGCGCGCCGACTATGCCGCATTCGTGGCGCAGGTGGCCGACCGCATGCACGCCAACAACAAGACGTTGTCTGTGCGCGTGGAGCCGGCGTCCCAGGTTTCCGCTGAGGAATGGAACACTGGCGGCTATGACTGGCGCGCGCTAGGTCAGGCTGCTGACAAGATCATCATCCCCGCACCAATCGACCCGCGCGCCTATGCTGCTGGCGCCGAAATGGAGCAGTTGCTGCTCTACGCGACCAATCAAATCGACCGCGCCAAGGTGGCCATCGAACTGCCGGGTCAGTCCATCGAACGGGCCGGCAACTACCTGCTGCTCAAGGGATATCAGGAGGCGCTCAGCCCG
>JAPKMV010001142.1 GCA_026645635.1 Caldilineaceae bacterium | reverse complement strand
ATCCGAATCGAATCCGCGCTAATCCGCCAAATCCGCCAAATCCGCGGTCTATCGTTGCTCCGTTGCCTGCACGAACGCCGCCAACCGCGCCGGGTCGAGGGCGCCGTCGACGCGCACGCCGGAACAGACGTCTACGCCGAAGGGCTGCACGGCGCGGATCGCCGCCGCCACGTTTTCGGCGCGCAGACCGCCGGCCAGGAAGACGGGGCGGGTGACGCTGGCGACGATCTCCCGGCTGAGTTCCCAGTTGTGGGTGCGGCCCGTGCCGCCCAGTTCCTTCACGGCCAGCGCCGGGTTGCCGGAGTCGAGCAGCAGCGCGTCCACGTGGGGCGCCACGGCCACCGCCTCCGCCACCGACGCCTTGTCGAGCACGTGGATCACCTGCACGATGCGCACACCGGGCAGCGCACGGCGCAGCTTCGCATAGCCATGAATAGGAAACGCATCGACCAGTTGCAACGTGTTGCAACTGCAACGCCGCTGCTGCTCGATCACTGCGTCTGCATCTTGCAAGGAGGTGAGCAGGAAGGTGGCAATCGGCGGCGGAATTTGCGCCGCGATCTCCGCGATCAGCGTTTCGGCAATCGGACCGGGGCCGCTGGGCATGGCGGAGACCAACCCCAGGGCGGATGCGCCGTGGCGGATGGCAAGCTGCGCTTCGGCGAGGCTGGCGATGCAGCAAATCTTGATGCGTGGTTGCATGGCTCCGCTCACCGTCTGGTGTTCATGGTTGGACTTCGGCGGCGAAGGTGTGGATGCCATCCTGCACCTGGATGATCGTCACCGACTTGTCTGGTTTGCGCTGCCCTTCGGGGTAGCTGATCACGCCGGTGACGGCCCGGAAGCCCTGCGTTGCGGCCAGCGCAGCGCGAATCGCCGCCGGGTCGGCGGAGCCAGCGCGGTCGATGGCATCGGCGATCAGGTTCATCGTGTCGTAGCCGAGGGCAGCAAATGCATTCTCCGGCGCGCGCCCATACGCCGCCTCATACGACTGTACGAAATCCTGGACATTCTCAGCGGCGTTGTCGAGTGAAACGTGGGTCGCGTAGTAGACGCCGTCGGCATTCTCCCCTGCCACTGCGCTGAGCAGCGGCGTGTCGAAGCCGTCGCCGGAAAGAATCGGCTGCGCCAGCCCGGCCGCGCGAAACTGCGCGGTGGTGATGCCCGCCTCGTTGGGCACTGCCGCAATGAAGATCACATCGGGCTGCGGGTCGAGCGCCTGCACGCGGGCAATTTGCGCCGAGAAGTCGGTGTCGCCGGCCTGGTAGCCATCTTCCAGCAGGACGATTGCCCCGTTGGCTTCCCAGCGTTCTCTGAAGAAGCGGGCCAATGCCGTGGTGAAGGCATACTCCTCATCGACGAGGATGTAGGCGGAGGTGGCGCCAAGCACGTTCATAGCATAATCGGCGACGGCGTGGGCCTGTGTGTCATCGCCGAAAGCGGCCATGAAGAAGGAGTCGCCAATGTCCTCGGGCAGCGTGGGCAAGGTTGCGCCGGCGGTGACGAAGGGGATGCCCGCCGCCTGTGCCACCGGGCCGGCCGCCAAGGCAAAGGTGGAGTCAT
>JAPKMV010001141.1 GCA_026645635.1 Caldilineaceae bacterium | reverse complement strand
TCACCGTGGACGTGCCGCCCGGCGCCATCGTCGGCATCATCGGGCCGAACGGCGCGGGCAAGACGACGCTCTTCCGCATGATCGTCGGTCAGGAACAGCCCGACGCCGGAACGCTCACCGTGGGCGCGACGGTCAAGCTGGCCTACGTCGACCAGTCGCGCGACACCCTTGACGGAAGCAAAACGGTCTGGGAGGAGATTTCCGGCGGCAACGAGCAGATGCAACTGGGCGACCGGCTGATCAACTCGCGCGCCTACGTGGGGCGCTTCAACTTCGCCGGCCAGGATCAGCAAAAGAAGGTGAACATGCTTTCCGGCGGCGAACGCAACCGGGTGCATTTGGCCAAGATGCTCAAATCCGGGGGCAACGTCATCCTGCTGGACGAACCGAGCAACGATCTTGACGTGAATACGCTGCGCGCGCTGGAGGACGCGCTGGAGACCTTCGCCGGCTGCGTGCTGGTGATCTCCCATGACCGCTGGTTCCTCGACCGCATCGCCACCCACATCCTGGCCTTCGAGGGCGACAGCCAGGTCTTCTTCTTCCCCGGCAACTACAGCGAATACGAAGAAGACCGCCATCGCCGCCTCGGGCCAATCGCCGACAGGCCACACCGCATCACCTACCGCAAGCTGCGGCGGGCGTAGGTGATGCGCCACGCTTGACATCTCCAGACAAAACCAAAAGGAACACCAGTATGAGCACACCGACCAAAATCGTCGACAGCATGTCGGCCAACCACTTCAACAATGGCTTTTACGGCCAGGACATCCTCAGCGTCAGCCAGTTCGACCGCACCAAGCTGGATTACATCTTCGGCGTGGCCGACAACATGCGCGTGTTGGTCGAACGCTTTGGCAGCGCCGACCTGCTGCAGGGCAAGATTCTCTCCAACCTCTTTTATGAGCCGAGCACACGCACCAGTTCCAGTTTTATGGCGGCGATGCTGCGTCTTGGCGGCCAGGTGATCCCAATCAACAATGTGCAGTACAGCTCGGTCACCAAAGGCGAGAGCCTGCCCGACACCATCCGCACGCTGGAGAGCTACTCCGACGTGATCGTCATCCGCCACCCCGAAGTCGGTTCGGCGGCGACTGCGGCCCATTACGCCAGCAAGCCGGTGATCAACGCCGGCGACGGCGTGGGCGAGCACCCCACCCAGGCGCTGCTCGACCTCTTTACGATCATCGAAGCGCTGGGCAGCGTCGAAGGACTGAAGGTGGCGATGGTCGGCGATCTCAAGTACGGGCGCACCGTGCACAGCCTCACCAAGCTGCTGGTCAATTATCCGGTCGAGTTTGTTTTTGTCAGCCCGGACATCCTGCGCATGCCCGACGACGTGGTGGAGGTCGTCAAGCGGAGCGGCCACACCTTTAGCGTGACCACCGATGTCCACGACTGCATCAGCGACGTGGATGTGCTCTACGTGACTCGCGTGCAGAAGGAGCGCTTCACCGACCTGGCCGTCTACGAAGCGCTGAAAGACCATTACGTGGTAGACCCGGAGCTGATGATGCGCGCCAAAGCCCGCATGATCGTCATGCATCCGCTGCCTCGCGTCAACGA
>JAPKMV010001140.1 GCA_026645635.1 Caldilineaceae bacterium | reverse complement strand
TGCGCCGTCGAAACTGCAAGTGACGAAAGTTCGGCCACCGTCCCCAGCACGGCCACCCAGCTTGAACTTCAGCGCATCCTGGCGCGCGAGTTGGAGGAAATGGGCGCGGCCAACGTGACCCTGACCGACACCGGCTTTGTCCTGGCCACCGTGCCATCCACCGTGGAGGGCGCCCAGCCGCCGGTGGTTGCGCTGCTGGCCCACGTGGACACCGTCGCCGGCATCGGCTATGGGCCGGTCAAGCCGCGCGTGCATCACAAGTATGACGGTTCGCCCATCACCTTCCCCGACGACGCGCTGCTGGTGCTCATGCCCGAACTCAACCCGTACCTGGCCACCAAGATCGGCGACGACATCATCACCGCCAGCGGCGGCACGCTCCTCGGCGCGGACGACAAGGCCGGCGTGGCGATCATCATGACGCTGGCCCGCCATCTGTTGGCGCACCCGGAGCTTCCTCACGGCGAGTTGCGCATCTGCTTCACGCCCGACGAGGAGATCGGCACGGGCATCCGCCACATCGACCTGGACCTGCTCAACGCCGATTTTGCCTACACCCTGGACGGCGGCGACGTGGGCGAGATCGTCTTCGAGACCTTCTCCGCGGACAAGGCCACGGTGACGATCACCGGCGTCTCCACCCATCCGGGCGCCGCGAAGGACAAGCTGGTCAACGCGCTGACGCTGGCCGCACGCATCGTGGCGGCGCTGCCCCAGGCCGTCCGCACACCGGAGACGACCGACGGCCGCCACGGCTTCCTCCATCTCTACAAACAGGAGGGGACGGCGGCGCAGGCAACCCTGCACTTTATCCTGCGCGATTTCGAGCTGGACGGGCTGGCCAATCATGCCACGCTGCTGCGCACTGCCTGCGAGACAGTGCAACTGGGCGAGCCGCGCGCCCACATCCGCGTGGAGATCGTGGAGCAATATCGCAACATGCGCTACTGGCTGGAGCAGGACATGCGCCCGGTCGACCTGGCCATGCAGGCGCTCAAGGAACTGGGTATCACGCCGATCAGCGAACCGATCCGCGGCGGCACCGACGGGTCGCAGTTGACGGCGATGGGCGTGCCGACGCCCAACCTCTTCACCGGGATGCAGAACATTCACAGCCCGCTGGAATGGGTGAGCGTGCAAGACATGGAGAAGGCGGTGCAGGTGCTGCTGCGGCTGGCGCAGTTGTGGGCACGGGCGTAAATGCGCGACATGGCTGAGATCGCGCCGCACCCGTTCGCCATCCACCCGGCCGTCGCCGGCCAGAGTGCGCTCTCGCCCACGCTGGCGATCAACGAGCGCGTCAACCGCCTGTGGGCTGCGGGTCAGCCGGTCTATCACATGGGTTTCGGCGAGTCGCGCTTTCCCGTGCACCCCACGCTGGCCGCGGCGCTGGTGGACAACTTGGGACAGACCAGCTACCCGCCAACGCAGGGTGTCAAGGAACTGCGGCGCAATGTGGCCCACTTCTACAACCGCCACTTTGGCATGACGGTGAACGCCGATCAGGTGATTGTCGGGCCGGGGAGCAAGGCGCTGATCTTCGCCGCATTGCTGGCGCTGGACGGC
>JAPKMV010000113.1 GCA_026645635.1 Caldilineaceae bacterium | reverse complement strand
GCAGATCGGCGGCGGCGACCTGCACATCGCCCACGCCATCTGGGGCGGGCTGCTGCTCTACGTAGCCGCGCTGCTGCCGCTGATCCTGGCCAACAACTGGGCGCTCACCGCCAGCGCCATCCTCAACGGCGTGGGCGCCGGCCTCTTCGTCGACGAGATCGGCAAGTTCATCACCCGCAACAACGACTACTTCTACCCGCCGGCCGCGCCGCTGGTCTACGCCTTCTTCCTGCTCAGCGTGCTGCTCTTTCTCTACCTGCGGCGGACGCGGCGCCACGATGCCCGCGCCGAGCTGTTCCGTTCGCTGGAGGAATTGCAGGACATGGTCGACGGCAACCTGGACGCAGGCGACATGGATCGCCTGGAGGCGCGGCTGGCGACCGCGGCCGCCGCGCCCGACCCCTACGTGGCGCAGCTTGGCCAGACGCTGCGCGCCTATGTGCAGCATGTGGGCGACGACCTGGAGCGGCCGGAGCCGGGCTGGCTGGCGCGCAGCCGGGCGCGCCTGAGCAACTGGGGGCGGCGTTTTGGCCAGCGCAAGCACCGCATCGCCATCGTGATCATGCTGCTGTGGGGCAGCCTCAATGCGCTGGTCAATGTGCTGGCGCTGCTGGCGGTGGCCATCGCGCCTTCCCTGCACGATGCCAGCGTCATCGCGCTGCTGGTGACGGACAACGAGGCGCGCAGTGTGGCGGATGTGCCCTGGCTGGTGGTGCGGCTGACGCTGGAGAGCGCAGCCGGGCTGCTGACCGCGGCGTCCGTCGTCCTGTTCTTTATGAAGCGGGAGGAGCGGGCCGTGCGCGTGGCCATCTTCGCTGTCACCCTCTCACTGACCACTGTGGCCCTGCTCACCTTCTACCTCGACCAGTTTGGCGCGATGTATGGTGCGCTGCTCCAGTTTGTGAGCCTGATGATTCTTCTCACTTATCAGCGCTGGTATCTGGAGATGGACGGCCCGGACGCAAGGTGAGAGGGTGAGGGGGTGAGGAGGTGACGGACGCGCATCTTGTGCCCGCTCGAAGTATGACACAACGCAAGGGTGACGCAACGCAAGGGTGACGCAACGATGTCCACATTTTCACACAGGGCGGCCGGCGAGTCTGGCGGCGACCATCTTACACAGAGCCTGACCTACGAGGTTTTTATTACGGCGGTGACGCTGCTCACGCTGGCGATGACGGTGGTCTTTTTTCTGCCGATCACCTCTGAGCTTGTGCGTCAGGTGCTGGCAGTCGTCGATATCGTGGTGATCGTGCCGACGTTCCTGTTCGACTTTGTGCGCACGTACATTTACAGCCAGCGCAAGATGCGCTACCTGCTGACTTGGGGGTGGCTCGACTTCCTGGGCAGCTTCCCCGGCGCACCGCTTCTGCGGCTGCTGCGCCTCGGGCGCATTCTGGTGGCGTGGCGGCGGCTGCGCGCGGCGACGCCGGAAGAGACGCGCCAGGCCGCGCGCCAGCAGCTTGGCCAGAGCAGCTTCCTCATTGCCTTCTTTCTCGGCGTGCTCGTACTGATCGTGGGCAGTGTGGCGATTGTCACGGTGGAGGCCGCTTCGCCATCCGCCAACATTCTCACCGGCGAAGATGCGGTGTGGTGGGCGTTCGTCACCGTGGCGACGGTCGGCTATGGGGACTTTTATCCGGTGACCAACAGCGGGCGTCTGATCGCGATCGGCATCATGATTGCCGGCATCGGCATCTTCAGCATCCTGACCGGCTATCTTGCCACCTCCTTTCAGACGCGGCGCCGTGAGGAAGAGGAGAACCTCCTCGCCCTGCGCCGCGAGGTGGCGGAACTGCGGGAGCGTGTGGAGGGGCTGCTGCGGGGTGCGGAGAAGCGATAGACCGCGGATTTGGCTGCTGCGGGGTGCGGAGTAGCGATAGACCGCGGATTTGGCGGATTAGACGGATTCTCGCGGATTAACAGCAGAAAAATCCGCGTGAATCCGCCGCATCCGCCAAATCCGCGGTCTATGCCTTTATGCCACCACCCGCGCCATCGCGAATTCGCGCGGATTTGGCGGATTAGACGGATTCTCGCGGATTAACAGCAGAAAAATCCGCGTAAATCCGCCGCATCCGCCAAATCCGCGGTCTATGCCTTTCTGCAGCCACCCGCGCCATCGCGGATTTGGCGGAATGAGCGGATTGACACGAATTGCTCAAAATCCGCGTAAATCCGCCGCATCCGCCAAATCCGCGGTCTATGCCTTTATGCAGCCACCCGCGCCATCGCGAACTCGCGGGCATCCTCGGCCAGGTCGACGCGATGGCCGGCCTCCAGATCTTCCAGGAAGCGCGTGGCCGACATCGCCGCCGCGCAGCCCTGTCCCACGCTGGTGGCGACCTGCTTGAAGACCTTGTCCTGAATCTCACCGGCTGCAAAAACACCGGGCACGTTGGTGCGCAGCTTGCGGTCGGTGATCAGGTGGCCATCCTCGTCCAGGTCGAACTTGCCCGGATAGAGGTCGTTGTTAGGGATGTGGCCTACGAAGATGAAGACGCCGTCGGTTTCCAGCCGCCCCTCGGCGCCGGTGACGGTGTCCTGGGTGCGCACGGCGGTCACTTTGCCGCCCTCGCCCTCGATGGCCGTGGGGATCGTATTCCAGAGCACCTCGATCTTGTCATTGGCGAAGACCCGATCCTGGAGAATCTTGCTGGCGCGAAATTTGTCGCGGCGATGCAGGATGCGCACCCGGCTGGCGTAACGCGTCAGGAAGAGCGCCTCCTCCGCGGCGCTGTCGCCGCCGCCGATCACCAGCACGTCCTTGCCGCGGAAGAAGAAGCCGTCGCAGGTGGCGCAGTAGCTGATGCCCTTGCCCGTGTACTCTTTCTCACCGGGAATCTCCAGATAGCGCGGGCGCGCGCCGGTGCAGAGGATCAGCGACTTGGCGCGATACTCGGCGCCGTTGGCGGTGCGCACGACAAAGGGGTGGAGATCGACGACAATTTCGTTTACATAATCAAATTCGACGCGCGTGCCGAATTTTTCGGCCTGGGCCTTCATCTTTTCGACCAATTCCGGCCCGCTCAGGCTCTCCGGGAAGCCGGGATAGTTTTCGATGTCGTAGGTGATGCTCACCTGGCCGCCGTAGTCGTTGCCGGTGATGAGCAGTGGATTCAGATTGGCGCGCGCCGCATAGAGACCGGCCGTGAAGCCCGCCGGCCCGCTGCCGATGACGATGACGTTCTCTAGATTGGCTGCGGCGTCGCCGGCGCCATTGCTGTGGACAGATGTTGCACTCATACGATTATTTCCTCCCACTTGCGGTTTTTCTCACTATACTTTTTATAGCGAAATGATACACCCCACCTTGCGGCGCTGTCAACTCTTTGGCTGTATCGGCGCCGATGATCATGTTCCAAATCGCGCGTGATGACTTTGGCCACGCGCGCCCGCTTATGATAGGATAGGCAAGTTGATGGATTGACAAGAAAACATGCCGACGGAACGCAAAGAGGGAAAATCATGTCGTCATTTACAGTATCAACTGAACTGCGCCCCGACCGCCAGATGGCGGTGGACATTGTGGTTGCGCAGGAGGTCGTAGAACGTGAGCTGCGCAAAGCAGCCAAAAAGGTAGCCAGCAAATATCGCATCCCCGGCTTTCGCCAGGGCAAGGCGCCCTATCACATCATCGTACAGCAGTTTGGCCTGGCCAACCTGTATGGCGAATTTGTCGATGACATGGGGCAGGAAGTCTTCAAGGAAGCCATCGAGCAGACCGGCATCACGCCCTACGCGCAGGCAACGCTGGCAGACATCAAGCTCGAACCGCTCACTTACCGCCTGCTGGTGCCGCTGGCGCCGGAAGTCAAGCTGGGCGACTATCGCAGCCTGCGTGTAGAACAACCGGGGACGGAAGTGGACGAGGCGGAGGTCGACGCCCGCATCGAGCAACTGCGCGAGGAGTATGCCGCGTGGACGCCAGCCGACCGCCCCAGCCAATATGGCGATACGATGACCATCGACGTGCGCAGCGTGATTCCTGCCAGCGCCGACGACGAAGAGGAGATCGTTGTCCTCGACGAGACCGATTGGAACGTGACGCCGGATGATGAGAATCCGATGGAGCCGGCCGGCTTCGATGAAGAGTTGATCGGCCTGGCTGCCGGCGATACGAAAGAGTTTCAGTTGGGGTGGCCGGCCGACAGCCAGAGCGTCTACGCCGGCAAGACGGCAACCTTCACCGTTACGGTCAAAGAGATCGAGGCCTACGACAAACCCGCGCTGGATGACAACTTCGCCGCGCTGGTCGGCCCGGATTTCGCCACCCTCGACGAGTTGAAGGAGAGCATCCGCACCACCATTGCCAGTGAACAGGCGGCTGCCGCGCGCAACGAGTACCTCACCAAAATCCTCGATGAGGTCGTGGCCATCAGCGAACTGAACTACCCGCCGGTCGTGGTCGAGGATCAGATCGACGGGATGGTGCAGGACTTCGACCAGCAGTTGCGCCGCTATGGCCTGGACGGGCTTGAGACCTATCTGAAGCGCTCGAACCAGACGTTGGATGATTACCGCGCCGAGATGGCCGCGCCGGCCGAAGCCATTGCGCGGCGCAATCTTGTGCTTTCCGAACTGGTGCGCGCCGAGCAGTTGACCGTCACCCCCGAGGAACTGACCGAACGTGCAACCCGCATCGCCCGGCAAGACTATGAACTGCCTCAGGCCGATGAGGTCGATGCGGAAGCTGAAGCCGTGTACAAGGAGCAGATCGAAAAACTGGTGGCCTTCTTTACCCAAGGCCAGGGCAGCACCATGCTGGTCAATCAGTTGTTGACCGAAAAGGCGCTTGATCGGATTATGGCGATCGCACGCGGCGAGGAAGTGCCGGCATTGGCTGCCGCCGCGGATGCTGATGCTGCGGGCGAGGGTGCTGCACCTGCGCCGGATGCCGCGGCGTAAGGTTGGCCGCCACGCTGAATGTGTGGCGCTAACTGAACGCAAACGCGCAATTGGAGAGCGCTTACATAGCGCGTCGCCGCCGCGGCGTATCGTGACAGCAGTTGTCTGTCAAAACTGTTTTCAAACAAGGGAGCACCTTTTATGATCAATCCCAGCAGTGTCATACCCATGGTCATCGACAGCTCGGGACGCGGCGAACGGGCGTATGACATCTACAGCCTGCTGCTCAAGGAGCGCATCGTCTTTCTCGGCATGCCGATCAACGACCAGGTGGCCAACCTGATCGTCGCCCAACTGCTCTATCTCAACGGCGAGGATCCCCATCAGCCGATCAACATGTACATCAACAGCCCGGGCGGCAGCATCTACGCCGGTCTGGCCATCTACGACACCATGCAGATGATCCAGGCGCCGGTCGCCACCTATGCCGTGGGCGTGACGGCCAGCATGGGCACCGTGCTGCTCACGTCGGGCGCCAAGGGCAAACGCTATGCGCTGCCCCACGCCACTGTCCACATGCACCCGGCCAGCAGCGGCGCCCAGGGCTACACCGAGGACGTGCGCATCGCCTTCCGTGAGCAGGAGCGCGTGCAGACGCAGCTCTTCCACCTGGTCGCCAAACACTCCGGCCATGACTGGCGTGATATCGAGGAAATGTTCATCCGCGACCGCTACATGAACGCGGTCGAGGCCAAGAACTACGGTTTGATCGACGAAGTGTTGGGTGACACCAGCGACATTGTCGTGATCTCCAAGGAAGGTCAGATCAGCATTGGCGTCGAGCCGAAGCAACTGACCACCAACGGTTCCAACTAAACAAAGGTAGGCATGGCAACAGCGACTAGCCCGTCTTGCGCCTTCTGTGGCAAGGACCGTTCTGAAGTCCGCCGCCTGATCGAAGGCCAGGATGGCGTCTATATCTGCGACGGCTGCGTGCTGCTCGGCGCCGAGATCCTGGCCGAAGAGGGCCTGGTGACCGGCGCTGCGCCGCGCCCGACCGCAGGCGCCAGCCAGGCGCCGCGCACCATTCCCAGCCCACGGGAGATTGTGCAGCACCTCGACCAATATGTGATCGGCCAGGAGCGCGCCAAGCGGGTTTTGTCGGTGGCGGTCTACAACCACTACAAGCGGGTTTTTGGTGCGGCGGCTGCCGGCGCCGAACGCGAACCGCTGGCCATGCCGGAAAATGATGTCGAACTGGCCAAGAGCAACGTGTTGCTCATCGGGCCGACGGGCAGCGGCAAGACGCTGCTGGCGCAGACGCTGGCGCGCATGCTCGATGTGCCCTTCACCATCGCCGACGCCACCACGCTGACCGAAGCCGGTTATGTCGGCGAAGATGTGGAGACGATCCTGGTCGGCCTCTTGCAGAACGCCAACTGGGACACGCAGCGCGCCGCCTACGGCATCATCTACATCGACGAGATCGACAAGATCGCGCGCAAGAGCGGCGACAACCCCAGCATCACCCGCGATGTCAGCGGTGAGGGCGTGCAGCAGGCGCTGCTCAAGATCATCGAGGGCAACGTCGTCAACGTGCCGCCTGGCTCCGGGCGCAAACACCCGCAGCAAGAGTTCATCCAACTGGACACGCGCAACGTGCTCTTCATCTGCGGCGGCGCGTTCTCCCGCCTGGGTGAAGTGGTGCGGCGGCGCGTGCAGCGCAAAGGCGTGCTGGGCTTCGTCGACGATGACGCGGTGATCAAGCCGCCGGATCTGGCGACGCTGATCGAAAACCCGGCGGATCTGCCCGACGACCCGACGGAGCGCCAGCGCGAGCAGCGCATCCGCCGCCTGGAACGGGACAGCCGCGAGGAAAGCGCGCTGCTGCGCCAGGTGATGCCCGACGATCTGCTCAGCTTTGGGCTGATCCCGGAGTTCATCGGCCGGCTGCCGGTGGCGGTGAGCCTGGAAGCGCTCGACCGCCGCACGCTGGTGCGCATCCTCACGGAGCCGAAAGACAGCGTGGTGCGCCAGTATCAGCGTCTCTTTGCCATGGACAACGTGCGGCTGGAGTTCGAGCCGGATGCAATGGAAACGGTGGCCACGGAAGCGTTCCTGCGCCGCACCGGCGCGCGCGGGCTGCGCAGCATCGTCGAAGATGTGCTGCTGGACACGATGTTCGAGATCCCCAGCCGCGGCGACATCGTGCGCTGCGTCGTCAACAAGGATGTGTTCACCCAGCACAAGCCGCCGCTGCTCTTCAACGCGCAGGGGCAGCCTGTCTATCTGAATAAGGAGTTGCGTTCGGCTGCCTAAGCCGTGCGACAACCCGCACGCCTCCTGCCGCTTTGTCAGGAGTCCACCAAATCTGCGCGGCTGCGCTTCCATCTAGCGGAAGCCGGTCTCATGTAGGAGGCGACCCAATCATGGAGTTCGCCTCCTTTGTCTTTGTACTCCGGCGAGCTCTCGACCACGGAGGTAATGCCATGAAAATCGCCCTGCTCCATTACAGCGCTCCCCCCATCGTCGGCGGCGTCGAAAGTGTGCTCGCCCATCATGCGCGCTGGATGGCCGCCGACGGCCACGATGTGTGCGTGGTGGCTGCCCGCGGCGCCGATCTGGAAGCGGGGATTCCGCTGCGGCACGCGGCGCTGCTCGACTCGCGCCATCCTGCGGTGCTGGCCGTCAAGCAGCAGTTGGACGCCGGCCAGGTGCGCGGCGACTTCGACGCCCTGCGCACGGCCATCGCCGACGAATTGGCGCCGCTGCTGGCCGACCGCGATGTGGTGATCGCGCACAATGTCTGCTCGCTGGCCAAGAACCTGGCGCTGACAGCCGCGCTCAACCAGCTCTACACCGATCCCGATTTTCCGCACCTGGTGCTCTGGCATCACGATCTGGCCTGGACCACGCCGCGCTACCGCACGGAACTGCACGACGGTTATCCCTGGGATCTCTTGCGCAGCGACTGGCCGGGCGCCACCCAGGTCGTCATCTCGCAGTTGCGTCAGCGAGAACTGGCTCATCTGCTCGATCTCCCGCAGGAACGCATTCATGTCGTGCCAAATGGGGTCGATCTGGAGCGCTTCTTCAAGCTGGAGCCGGAGACAGACGCGTTCATCAGTCAGTTGAACCTGCTTGACGCAGCGCCGCTGCTGCTGCTGCCCGTGCGCATCACCCGGCGCAAGAACATCGAGCTGGCGATCCGTGTCATGGCTGCGCTGCGCAACCGGATGCCGGCGGCGCAGTTGTTGGTGACCGGCCCGCTGGGCGCGCACAACCCCGCCAACGCCGCCTATTTCGACGAACTGCGCCGGCTGCGCGCCGCGCTGGGGCTGGATGCACAGGTGCATTTCCTGGCCGAACACCGCGACGACTACCTCAGCGACGCCGTGATCAGCGACTTCTACCGGCTGGCGGACGCACTCCTGCTGCCCAGCTTCGAGGAAGGCTTCGGCATCCCGCTGATCGAAGCGGCGATCAGCCATCTGCCCGTCTTCTGTTCCGACGTCCCGCCGCTGCCTGAAGTGGGCGGGGACGATGTCACCTACTTTGCGCCCGACGAAGACCCCGGCCATGTCGCCGCGGCCATCGCCGCCCGGCTAGAAGCCTCGGCGGCCTACCGCTTTGCCACGCGGGCGCGCCAGCAATACACCTGGCGCCGGGTTTACGAGAAATACATTGCACCGCTGCTGCGGTCGCTGACCCC
>JAPKMV010001139.1 GCA_026645635.1 Caldilineaceae bacterium | reverse complement strand
GCGGCCGCCTGGGTGAGCTGGCCGCCTGGCAGACGGCGCTGCACGGCGCCTTCAGCCGTCCGCTGCTGCCGGTGCGCGTCATCCTGCGCCGCTGGAGCGCCGGGCTGCAGGCTCACGACCCCCACGGGCTGGAACTGGCCTACCGCGCGCTGGACGCGCAGCAGACGGGGCTGAGCCGCCGCGAACTGGTGGCCGCCATCGAGCGGGGCGACGTGCTGGTGCTCTTCGACGGGCTGGACGAGACGCCCATCACCGCAGGCGAAGATGGCCACGGGCTGGACCGCCGCCGCCGCATCGTGGAAGCGGTGAGCGCCTTCTGCACCGCGCATCCCACCTGCCCCGCGCTGGTCACCAGCCGCGTCAAGCCCTACACCCAGGCCGGCAGCCCCTACCAGTTGGCCGGGCTGCCCACCCACGAACTGGCGCGGCTGGACGATGAACGGGTGGCCGCCTTCATCGAGCGCTGGTATGCCGAGCTGGCGCTGCGCGACCCGCTGCGCGCGGCTGAGGCCGCCCGCTACCGCGACCGCCTGCTGGCCGCGGTGCAGCGCAGCCCCGACCTGGCCGAGCTGGCGCAGACGCCCATCCTGCTGACGATGCTGGCGCGCATCAACGCCGGGCAGCCGCTGCCGGAAAGCCGCGCCGCGCTCTATCACGAATGCGTGGAGCAGCTCCTCTACGACTGGGACGAGTTCAAGGCCGAGGATGCGCGCAGCGCCGCGCACGTCCCCGCCGACGCCCCCACCAACGACGACGCCGGCGCCGCACCGCCGCCCCTCACCCTGGAGCGGCTGCTGGCCGAGCCGGGCGTCGCCAAGAAGCGGCCCGACTTCGAGCGGGTGCTCTGGGAGGTGACCTTCGCCGCGCACCAGGCCAGCGGGCGCCGCCAGGCCGACCTGCCCGCGAGCGCGCTGGAACAGAAACTGGCGACCCTGCACCAGGACCGCCACGACGGCAAGGCGTGGGCCAGCCGCGTGGTGGAGTTCATGCGCGAACGCAGCGGGCTGCTCATCGAACATGAGCCGGGCGTCTTCAGCTTTCCCCACCCCTCCTTCCAGGAGTATCTCACCGCCCGCTGGCTGCTGGAGCAGGAGCGCTGCCCGCAGCAGGCGGCGGCGCTGGCGCAGCACGATCACTGGCGCGAGGTGATTCTGCTGGCCTGTGGCTACCTGGCCACCCGCGAAAATGCCTTCAACCGCGTCGTGAGCATCATCGACGAGCTGGCCGCGGCGGACGGCAGCGATCCGGCGCACTGGCCGCGGCTGCTGGTGGCGGGCCAGGCCTGGGACGAATTCGACGGGCGCAGCCGCCAGGTGAGCGCACGGGGGGACGCGCTGCGCAGCCTGATCCCGCAGCGGCTGACGGGGCTGATGCAGCGCGCAGCCGCGCCCGCGGCGCTGCGCCGCGACGCCGGGCTGCTGGCCGCGACCGTGGCCGGCCCGCCGCCGGAGCTGGATGGGATGCCGCGCCTGGTGGCGATCCCCGGTTTCCGTGACGGCGCCCGGCGCTACGCTTTTGAGATCGGCCAGTATCCGGTGACCAACGCCCAGTTCCAGCGCTTCATGGA
>JAPKMV010001138.1 GCA_026645635.1 Caldilineaceae bacterium | reverse complement strand
ACAAACCGGCATAAGCAGCGCAGCCATGAAGATTTTGCATGTGGTGCACTGCTACGCTCCCTCCCGCGGCGGTTCGCAGTGGCTGACCCAGCAACTGGGCGAAGGGTGCGTGCGGCGCTACGGCGACACAGCGACGGTGTTCACGACCAACGCGACCAACACCGCCAGTTTCTGGGGCGGCGACTTTCCTTTGCTGCCGGCGGGGACGGAGACGATCAACGGCGTCAGCGTGCGCCGCTTCCCGTTTTCCACGCGGCTGCGCCTGCTGCGCATGGCCGCGGCCAGTCTGGCTTACCGGCTGCGGCTGCCCGGCAACGACCGCCTGCGCACCGACTACCAGGGGCCGATCGTGCCGGGGCTGGCTGACGCAGTGGCGGCCAGCGGCGCCGACGTGGTCTTCGCCACCGCGTTCCCCCTGCGCCACATGTACGACGCGCTGGCCGGCGCGCGGCAGGCCGGCATTCCGCTGGTCTATCTCGGCGCGCTCCATCTCGACGACCACTGGGGCTACGACCGCGCGCAGATCTACCGCGCCATCGCCCAGTGCGACGCCTACATCGCCCACACGGCGGCCGAACGGGATCACTTGATCGCGCGCGGCATCGCCGCGGCGAAGATTGTCGAGATCGGCGCGGGGGTGGATGTTGCGCGGTTTGCGGCAGCCGACGGTGCGCGCATCCGCCAACAATTTGGACTGGGCGATAACCTGGTCGTCGGCGCGCTGGGCAAGCAGGTGGAACGCAAACGCTACGACGTGCTGCTGGCGGCGATGACCCGCGTCTGGCAGGTGCACCCGACCGCCGTGCTGCTGATTGCCGGTGCGACGGGTTCCTCCACGCCCACGCTTCTGGCCGAGGCACAGCGGATCAACGCAAGCCAGCCGGGGCGCGTCGTCGTGCTGAGCAACTTCGAGGAGGGGGACAAGGCCGACATCCTGGCCGCAATGGACGTCTTCGTGTTGGCGTCGGGGCTGGAGTCGTTTGGCATTGCCTTTGTCGAGGCGTGGGCCTGCCGGCGGCCGGTGGTTGGCGTGCAGACGCCGGCGATCGCAAGCATCATCGACCACGGCGACGACGGTCTTCTGACGCCCTACGGCGATGCTGTGGCGTTGGCTGAGGCGATCCGGGCGTTGCTGGCCGCGCCATCGCTGCGGCGGGCGCTAGGCGAGGCGGGCCATGCCAAAGTGCTCCGCCGTTACACGTGGGATGCCGTCGTCGATGCCGTGCGGGCGGTATACAGCCGTGCGCTCGCCGTCCCGTAGGTGCGGTTTGTAACCGCACAGGCATCCGGCGATCCGTGCGGTTACAAACCGCACCTACGCTCAACGGTGAGAGCGGCGTTATCTCGAATATGCTGGGGCACGGCGATCCGTGCGGTTACAAACCGCACCTACGATCAACGGTGAGAGCGACGTTATCTCGAATCTGCTGGGGCACAGCGATCCGTGCGGTTACAAACCGCACCTACGATCAACGGTGAGAGCGGCGTTATCTCGAATCTGCTGGGGCACGGCGATCCGTGCGGTTACAAACCGCACCTACAATCAATGGTGAGAGCGGCGTTATCTCG
>JAPKMV010001137.1 GCA_026645635.1 Caldilineaceae bacterium | reverse complement strand
CTGAGGATGGCAGGCGCTGGCGCGCCGGTGGCCTCCAGCGCGGCGCTCAGTTCGTCCAGCGCAGCGGCGGTGTCGTAGCTCTTGACGGTGAGGATCGCCAGGTCGAAGGCCGTCTCGGCGCGGGCAAAGGCCTGCTCGATGCCGCCTACGGCGCGGAGATTGCGCACGGTGTGGCTGCCGGCCTCATCTGTGAATTGCAGCCCGCGGCTGCGCACGGCATCCACAAACGAGGGCCGAGCGGCGAAAGTGACCAGGTGGTTGCTGCGCGCCAGCTTGGCGCCGATCAGGCTGCCGATGGCGCCCGCGCCGATGATCAAGGTGTTGAGGGTCATGATGGCTGGTACTCATCTAAACTTATACTTGCTCTGGATGCGTGGCCGCGTGAGAACATCCGCGATTTCTTCTAGCAGTGGTAGAGAGACCACCACACTAAAGCGACCCGCAAGCCACGCGTCCTTAAGGCGAGCAGGGAATCCGTAGGGGTTGATCAGGGCAGAGACCCAGTTGCACTCATTTCACTTTATCTCCAAAACGAACTACACCAGATGCATGGCATCGGCCAGATTCACGCGCCGTGATGATATGATATCTAGCCGCATTGTACAAGCCCAGACATGTGCAGGAGTTGCGCAGGTCTGCCGGTTGCCCCTTCGTCCGAACAGGACAATGGGCAGGCAACGCAGGATAGAGCCGGCTGGCGCCCTGCACTGGCTTGACAACCTGAGGTATGGCCGATTCAATCTTGCCAACCCCCCGCCATGCGCGGCAGGCTGCGACCCCCGTCCATCACGAGTGTCTGTCCGGTCAGCATGACAAATCCTGGCGTGCAGAGCAGTGCGGCCATCGCCGCGACTTCTGCGCGCGTCACCAGACGGCGCATGGGCGTCGCCGCCGTAGCCTGGGCGACAAAGTCCGGCGCCATGTCTTCATTGTCGGCGATCAGATCCGGCGCCAGGGCGAAAACCGCCACCGCCGGCGCTAATTCCAGCGCCAGCGCCTCAGTAAGATAGACCACACCTCCCTTGGCCAGCCCGTAGATGCTGTGGCTGCGGTGGCGGTAGTCGCTGGCGGCGATGTTGATGATGTGGCCGGCGCCACGCTCACGCATGGCGCGCCCCACGATCTGGGAGAGCAGGAAGGTGGCGCGCACGTTGCCATCCATCACCCGGTCGAAGTCGGCCAGCGTGAGATCGAGAAAAGAGGTGTCCGCATAAGGGCCAAAGTTGTTGACAAGCACGTCGACCGCGCCGAGTTGGTCGGTCACTGCCGCGACCAGCGGTGCAATGGATCCAGGGTCCAGCAGGTCGGCTTGCACCGGCACAGCCGTCGCGCCGGCTGCTGCCAATTCGGCGCAAATCGCCTGAGCGTGCGCAGCCGAACGGTGATAGTGAACGGCGACCGCTGCGCCCTGCGCCGCCAACGTGCGCGCGATCATCGCACCCAATCCTAGTGAGGCGCCGGTGACCAGGCAGACTTTGCCGCGCAGGGCGGTGTTATTAGTGAGTTCCATTGGGTTGCCTTCTTGTTTGTAAGATCTATGGGAACGTTGTTGCCCGACCCTACGAGAGT
>JAPKMV010001136.1 GCA_026645635.1 Caldilineaceae bacterium | reverse complement strand
CCGGCGCCAGAAGGCCACCGCCGATTTGGTCACGCTGGAAGATGAAGATCCGACAACCTGGAGCGAATTCGTCATGCACCACCCTGTGGACCACACCAAGAAGCGCCGCGAGCCGGCCAGCCAGGTGGCGCGGGTGGAGCCGCTGCACGTGGAGGTGCTGCGCCGCGGCCGACTCGTCTACGACCTGCCCACGCTGGATGCCATTCGCCAGGCGCGCGCCCAGGATGTGGAGGCGCTCGACCCCGGCATCCGCCGCCTGGTCAACCCGCACATCTACCATGTGTCGCTGAGTCAGAAGCTGTGGGATCTGAAAGAGGGGCTGATCGCGGCGGCGCGGGCGGAGAATATTGTACCCGACAAGGTGAGGGGGTGAGAGGGTGACGGATTTGCCTTACGCGACCGTGTCATCGAAGATGACGCTGGATACATCAGCGATTATGCCGACTTCGCGCCGAAAGACGCGGCCATCAACCGCTACCTGGCGGATGCCGGGGTTTCGGTGATCCGGTTCCCGAAAGAGCAGGCGGCGTGGCCGGATGTCGTGCGGCAGAACGCATGGGTGTTTGGGGAATGGGAGCGATAACCGATGGCGCGTCCCACTGCCGATGAAGTCTGGCGCACGATGGTCTGCATGGCTGCCGCCGTTTGCAACGAGATGGAAAGGTTTCAGCCGGAAGCGGTGCTGGTGCTCTACAAGTCCGGAGCGGTCGTATGGCGCGCTGTGGAAACTTGGTGGCAGATGACGCGCGGCACGCCGCTGCCGCCTGTGGTCGGCGCCAATATCGGCTTGTCCAAGTTCGATCGTTACGACTCGCAAGATTACCCCTGGCAGACCCTGGAGTACGGCAACTGGGACACCATCGGCAGCCTGATCGCCTGGACCGTGCGGCACACCGATTGGCTTGAAATGCTGCGGCGGCGCATCGCCGAGGAGTTAGGGCCAGCAGCGCCAGCATCGCTGTTGGTCGTTGACGATGTGATCGCTGAAGGCAGCACGGCGGTCATCACGCAGAGTCTGCTCATGGAACTGTATCCCCGCACCAGGACGCCGATGGTGGCTGGCATGGACTGGCACTGGCGTGAGACGCTAGGCGAAGCCTGGCTCAGCCAGTTGAATCCAGCCACGCTATCGCCAGCGCACCGTCACTGGCTGTTGGAGGTATATCCGTTCCGGCAGCCTGACGACAAGCATCTGATTGTGCCCTGGCGCCGCCTGATCTCCGGGTACGCGAACAACGATTTTGCGCCGTTCGGCTGGACGCCGCTGGCGCCGCCGCACCCGCTGCTCACGGCACTGTCCGCCTGGCTGCCAATCGGAGTCTGGTTGGAGTTCCCGCGCTGGGTGGCGACAACGGCAACCCAGCGGCTGCTCCACCAGTTTGCGTCCGGCGTGAACCCGCTGGATGAGTCGCCCTACGGCAATGGCCGTCTCTTTGAACTGCAATGGGGAACCGTGCCGCTCCACAGCTTTCTATGCGCCCTGGCGTTTCAGCAGCCCTGGGTCAGCGTCGATGAGGCTGCGCTGCGCTTTGGCGTTAGCCCGCAGCTTGTGGCCCAAATGATCGCTGACTG
>JAPKMV010001135.1 GCA_026645635.1 Caldilineaceae bacterium | reverse complement strand
ACGGCGTGCGCGACACGGTGCTGGTGTTCGTTGGGGCGGAGGTCACCGCAGGGGATACGCTGCGGGTGACGCTGCGCGATGCCCATTACCCGCTGGAAGTGGCGCTCTGCTACCGCGCCCATGTTGCGCATGACCTGATCGAGCGATGGGCGGAGATCACCAATCACGACGCGGCGCCGGTGATGCTGGAACGCGTCTGGTCGGCGCTCTGGCATCTCCCCTGGGGTGGCGAGTATCGCCTCTCCCATCTGTCCGGGCGCTGGCTGGACGAGTGGCGGCTGCAGCGCGAGGCGCTGCGGCCCGGCGTCAAGGTGAAGGAGAGCCGGCGCATCACCACCAGCCACCACGCCAAGCCCTGGTTTGCCGTGGATCGCGGCGGGGCGGACGAAGTGCAGGGCGAAGTCTGGTTCGGCGTGTTGGCGTGGAGCGGCAACTGGAAGCTGGCTGCGGAGGTGACCGATTTTTCCGAGACGCGCATCGGCCTCGGCGTCAACGACTGGGACTTCGCCTGGCGGCTTGAACCAGGAAAGACCTTCGTCACGCCCCCCAGCCTGGCTGGATACACAACTGGCGGCTTTGGCGCCGCCGCACGCACCCTCCACGACTATGTGCGCGATGATCTCCTGCCCCACGGCAAGGAACTGCACCCCGTACTCTACAATTCCTGGGAGGCGGTCTTTTTCGATGTGAACGAGGAGGCGCAGATCGCCGTGGCCGAAGTGGCCGCGGCGATGGGCGTGGAACTCTTCGTGATGGATGACGGCTGGTTCCATCGCCGCGACATCGACAACGCCGGTCTGGGCGACTGGTGGCCCGACGCCCACAAGTTCCCCAACGGCATGCAGCCGCTGATCGAACGGGTCAACGCGCTGGGCATGGATTTCGGCCTCTGGCTGGAGCCGGAGATGGTCAACCCCGACAGCGACCTCTACCGCGCCCACCCGGAGTGGGTGATCCACTTTCCCACGCGCCAGTCCACGCTGCTGCGCGACCAGTTGATCCTCAACCTCGCGCGCACCGATGTGCAGGAGAACCTGATCGACGTGCTGGATCGGCTGCTGAGCACCCACAACATCCGTTTCATCAAGTGGGACATGAACCGCAACGTGAGCGAACCGGGCTGGCCCGGCGCGCCCGGCGATCCCCGCGAGCTGTGGGTGCGCTATGTGCAGGGCCTCTACCGGGTGTGGGGGACGCTCAAGCAGCGCCACCCGCAGATTCTCTGGCAGAGCTGCTCCGGCGGCGGCGGCCGCGTCGATTTCGGTATGCTGCACCTGGTGGACCAGTTCTGGGTGAGCGACAACACCGAGGCGGTGGCGCGGCTGGCGATCCAGGAGGGTTTCGCCCAGGTCATGCCGGCGATCACGATGGAGAGCCAGGTGACGCACATGGGCCATGCGCCCGCGCCGCTGGCCTTCCGCTTCCATGTGAGCATGTTGGGCGTGCTCGGCATCAGCGATGATTTGCTCAAGTGGTCGGCAGAGGAGCGGGCGCTGGGTGCGGAGATGATCGCGCTTTACAAAGAGATTCGCCCACTGGTGCAGTTGGGCGACCAGTATTGGCTGCGCCCCGC
>JAPKMV010001134.1 GCA_026645635.1 Caldilineaceae bacterium | reverse complement strand
CATCAGACGCCGCACGCCTTGCGCGCATGCGCCGCGTCTGAAAACAATGTAAGTATGCCACCAATTTCTGATTTTGGGAAGCAGTTGCTGATTGTTCGCTTTTGCTTTCGGGATACTTTCCGAGAAGTTGTTCGTAAAGGTACTTTTGACGCAGAGACGCAGAGACGGAGAGGCCCGCGGAGTCCCGCAGAGGAAAAACAGAGGAGTTCTCCACGCGTGTTCTCTGCGTTTCTCTGCATCTTTGCGCCTTTGCGTCAAAGTGGGGTGACTTTACAAACAGTCTCCGAGGGGTGCGCCTCTGCGTTGAAGTGGGTGACTTTACAAACAGTCTCCGAGGGGTGCGCCTACTCGGTGACTTCGAGAGAAAATGCGCCGCCCGCGGCCAACAGATCGCCGCTGCCCTCGACGCGATAACGCTTCCAGGAGTTCTGCTTGCGCTCCAACTCCTCAAGCAGCAACTGCGTGCGGCGCCCATTGTCCGGCAGGGAAAAGCGCAGCCGCCAGGCCTGTTCCAGATGGCGCCGCGCTTCGGCGTATTCTTGTTTCTGCAACAGCAGCGCGCCCAGGTGATTCATAGCGGTGACGGCGTTGGGGTTCTCTTGCAACTGCCGCCGCAGCCGCGCCTCGCGCGCGGCCAGCTTGGAGCCGCCGCTTAGCTTCACGCCCAGGTCGAAGACGATGGAAGGCACCACTTCGGTGCTGTGAAATTCGGCACGATGACGCACGACGCAGCGGTGGCGCGGCATGATCATGTCGAGTTCACGGGTGACGCGGAAGTGCAGCGTCGCCGCGCCAAAGGGCGCGTCCGGGTGCAGTTCGACACTCTCGCCCGCATCCACGACCACATGGAGCGCCTCCTCGTGGTCGTCCACTTGCAGCGAATGCAAGAGCAGCAGCTTTTGCGAGCGGTTGGCGACATGCAGGCTGTTGCCTGTGCGAGTGACTTGAATCAGGTCGGAGGCTGGGGCACCGGCCTCTTCGATGGCCAGTTGCTCGCGCTGGGGAAACTGTACGTCCAGGATCTCGAAGAAATCGGGCGAATACTGCTTGAAGATGCCCACGTGCTCATGAATTTCGTCATCTTCCACCACCTCAAAGACCATCTTCTGGCCGACGAAGCGCTCGAGCAGCGGGTCATAGCCGGTGCCGACATGGGTGATAAAGGTACTGCTCAGGTTCTTGAGCTGCGTCTCGCCCTGGTCGGTGATGTAGCGTCCGGCGGGGCGGCGCAGCCCGCCGACGATCACGCCGGCGACCTCGGCCAGCGATTCGGAGGCGACGGACATGAAGTTGCGCAGGCTGCGCGTGAAACGGCGCAGCGGGCCGGGGCGAAACGAGCGGCGCAAGTCCTTTTTGCGTTTGGCGCGGCTCTCCTCGTCCAACTGGTCGATGTAGCGGTAGATGGCCTGGATCGAGGCGAACTCATCGCCGTAGAGGATAAAACTCGATTCGACATGGCGCGTGTCCTGCACCGAGCTGGCGTAGCGCAGTTCCAGGCCGGTGGCCGCCAGGTCCAGTTTGCCCCACACGAGTTTGCCGTCGGCGTGCTCCAGCGTCACATTGTAGCCGGTGA
>JAPKMV010001133.1 GCA_026645635.1 Caldilineaceae bacterium | reverse complement strand
GGCCGCCCTGGTTGATCAGCACCTCCACCGCGTCGAAATCGCCGAAATCATTGTGGTGGTCAGCGGCTGTACAGACCAGACTGCGCCGCTGGTGGCAGCCTTCGCCGCCGGCCATCCAATCGTGCGCTGGATCGAGCAGCCGGTCTGGCTGGGACGCACCCAGGCGATCAATGCCTTCTTGCAGGAGTGCCAGACCGACATCTGCGTGGTCGAGAACGGCGACACGCTGCCCCACGAGTACGCAGTCGAAAACCTGGTGCGCATGTTCGCCGACCCCACCATCGGCATGGTGGGCGCGCAGAAGACGCTGCCTGAGTTGCCCACCCACATCACCGGGCTGCTGAATCACCTGCGCACGCGCATGGAGCACCAACTCGCGCTGGACATCCCGCGGCTCAGCGAGATGATCGCCTTTCGCAAAGTGTTCGACGCGATCCCCGTCAACACCGCGGTCGATGAAGCCTTTGTCGAGGCGCTGGTGGTGCAGCACGGGCTGGATCTGCGCTACGCGCCCGACGCCATTGTCTATCTGGCCGGGCCGTCGAGCATCGCCAGCTTCATGGCGCAGCGGCGGCAGAGCCACGCGGGCTATCTGCACCTGAAGCACAAACATGGCTACACCGTGGGCAGCCTGCGCCGTCGTTCGGTGCTCAAGGTGGCCGCGCACGAGGTGTGGAGCGCGCTGCGCCTGGGCTGGGTCATCTTCCTGCTGGGCGCGCTGGAACTGTGGAGCCGGGTGCTGGGCTGGTATGACTTTACGATCAAGCGCGATCGCCACGTGGTGTGGGACATGGCCTGGAGCCAGAAACAAAATGTTCACGGCGAACGCACGAAACGGGAGGATAAGCAGACCTGACGCGGCTCAATAGTCGACAAAATACGCCGCCACAACAGACCGCCAATGCCGCCATGTCATGCTGGGGACGAAAACCCTGGTCACGAATTGTACGAATGTTAACGAATTGAAGACGGTAATTCGTAAAAATTCGTCAAGATTCGAGCAATTCGTGACCAATCGTCCTGCTGTTTTCAACCAGCTTCATGGAGGCATTATGTCCGAACAATTGGTCTGCGCCGTGGGTGACATCCCTGTGGGGGAGAAGAAGTTCTTTCTCATCGACAAAGAGAGCATCATCGTCTATCACCTGGAGGAAGGCTTCTTCGCCACGCAGCGCTATTGCAGCCACACCTTCGCCCCATTGGACGGCGGCAAGCTCGTCGAGGGCTGCCAGATCCGGTGCCCGTTCCACCGCGCCCGCTTTGACGTGCGCGATGGCGCCGTGGTGCAGTGGGCCAATTTCCCGCCCGGGATTCAGATGCTCAACGCCGTGCGCGGCGAGCAACCGCTCAAGACCTACCCGGTGCGGGTGGAGGATGGGCAGGTGCTGGTCGAGATTTAGGAACGAAAATCAGATGAACGCAGCAGCACGACGTGAACAACTCTACACTCTGCTCGGCGAACTGCCCGACCGCGATCGCCCCATCACCGTCAAGCAACTCAGCCAGACCGAGCGGGACGATTATGTCCTGGAGACGCTGCTGCTCGACCTCAATGGGGTGGAGCCGGTTCCGGC
>JAPKMV010001132.1 GCA_026645635.1 Caldilineaceae bacterium | reverse complement strand
GCAGGCTGAATTCGACCAGGGCCAGGCTGGTCTGCATGTCCAGGATGCCGGGGCCGAAGGCTTTGCCATCTTCGATGCGAAATGGATGTGTTGCCAGCGCGCCCACGGGCCAGACTGTGTCGTAGTGGCAGAGGAGCAGCGCGGGCGGCGCAGTGCTGACCCCGTGGGTGAAGCGTGCACAGAGATGATTGCCGCGCGCAGCACTGGCGATGACCGAGACCGTGGCCCCGGCCGCGGCGTAGCGCGCAGCCAGCCCCGCGCAGAATGCGTCAAGCCGCGGTTTGTCGCGACTGGGCGTCTCCTCCTCCACGAGGGCGCGGATTGTGGCCAGCAGCGCCTCCTGGCGGGTGGCAAAGTAGGATGGCAGACGATCAAACGGTGACACGGCAGGCTCCTTTCCGGTGTCGGCGGTCATGCCCCTGTGGGACGCAATGAGCCATGAAACTCTCTTGCGCCTGCGCGCCTTTGCGCGCCATTCTTAGAGCATAATGTTGACATAATCGGTGTTCGACGACAAGAAATAGGGTTGATTGTCCTTATAAAAACTGTCCATCTGACCAGTGTATGATTCCAGATTTGCCGGTATTCTGGTTGCGTCTGTGGATGCAGTCCCGCCGCAGCACCCAGAAATGTCCAAACCAACAGGATGGGAAAGGCAGGTTTGATTATGGCACAACTTACAGAACGCGCCCAGACGATTCCAACCGATTTGGCCGACGCGCGCAAAGGTGGCATCAACCTGAAATTTGTCATCGGCGGCCTCGCCCTTGTGCTGATTGTCGCTGCGCTCATGGTGCAGGCGACCATGACGACCGGCGCCTACTACATGACGGTGGACGAGATCAACCGGGCGGGCGCCAGTCTGGTGGGTGAACGGGTGCGTGTCAGCGGTTCGGTGGTGGATGGCAGCGAAGATTGGACGCCGCGGGAGGTGACGCTGCGTTTCAAGATCGCCGGCGAAGATGGCGCGCAGTTGCCCATCGTCTTCTACGGCCCGCGCCCGGACAACTTCCAGCGCGCCGCCTCGGCCATCGTCGAAGGCCAGTTGCTGCCGGACGGTTCCTTCCAGGCGGAAAGCCTGCTGCTCAAGTGTCCGAGCCGCTACGAAGAAGAGCCGGAAGAGATCTTCGTGCAGGCGCAGCAGTAAACGGCGCTGATGGCGCAGCGCCGCAAGCGTTGCGCAAGCGGTTTGCAGAGAAATGTAAAGTGGATTACAGTAATTGCGGCTCCTACACAGATCCAGATGGCGAGCCTCAATCCGAAGAAAGCTGACTACCAAGAATTCATGCCATTGCACAAGCCCAACCAATTCTCGTTTGCATACCATCGGTCGATGAATGTGCGCCACATCCGCGGCGCACTTTTACTCTTTGTGTTTGCTCTGCTGGCGATGCTGCCCGCGGCTGGCGTCTATGCCCAGCAGCAGCCCACCTCGTCGCCGCCCTACGACCCGGCACAGGTGACGCTGCCGCTGGCGCCGCCCGAAGCGAGGGCGGGACGCGCCTCCTACGTGGCGAACTGCGCACCTTGTCACGGTGTGACCGGCAATGCCGACGGCCCAACTGTCCCGGACTTG
>JAPKMV010001131.1 GCA_026645635.1 Caldilineaceae bacterium | reverse complement strand
CCCGGCTACCGGCGAGGTGATCAACCTGTCGCTCCCCTTCTTCGTGAGCGGGCTGCTGGCGCTGCTGGCGCTCCCGCTGATCGCCTTCTTCCTGCCTGAATCGCTCCCTGCAAGTCGGCGCGGCCTGGACGCCGCGCCGGCGGGCAACCGTTTCGCGCATCTGCGGGAAGGGTTGCGCGGGCCGTCCGGCTTTCTTTACGCGCTGGCCTTCCTGCTCGCCTTCGCTCTGGCCAATATGGAGGCGGTGCTGGCGCTCTACAGCGCGGCGCGCTTCAACATGGGGCCGGCCCAGGTCGGCCTGATCATGGGCGGCATGGGCATCCTGTCGGTGATCCAGCAGGGCGCGGTGATCGGCCCGCTGACGCGCAAGGTGGGCGAGGCGCGCGTCGTCCAGGGCGGGCTGGCCATCGGCATCGCCGGCTTCGCCGGGCTGGCGCTGGCGCCGACGGCCTGGCTTTACGCCGCGGCTGCGCTGCTCTTCACCAGCGGCAACGTGCTGCTGCAGCCCAGCGTCACCGCGCTGATCTCCCGCCGCGCCACCGCGGGGCAGGGCGCGGCGATGGGGCTGAACAACGCCTTCCAGGCGCTGGGGCGCGCCACCGGCCCGCTGTGGGCCGGCATCGCCTTCGACCTGAGCAGCACCCTCTCCTTCTGGACAGGCGCGCTGGTGCAGGCGATTGCCCTGGTCTACGCCACGCGGCGGCTGCCGGAGATGGCGCCCCTGCCCGCCGCCGAGACGCCGGCCGCTCAGGCGCGTTAAATCTCTCTGCGTTTCTCTGGATATCTGCGCCTTCGCGTCAAATCAGGCCCATGTTCTTAGCGGATTCTCCGGTCATCCATAGCTGACCCACACGCCGAGCACAACGCCCAGCGCGGCCAGCACCGCCAGGAGGATCAAGAAGCGGCGCCAGGCCAGGCGCGGGGCGCCGACGAAGCCGGTGACAAATCCACTGACGGCGCCGACGATTAGCCCGGCCGGCGAGCCGAGAATGAAGAAGATGTAGCCCAACTCCTCGCTGGTCAGAACGCCGATCTGCATGCCAACGGCGAACGGCAGCAGGGACCAAAGGGCGGCCCCCAGCGGCGCCATGACCACGGCAAACAGCAGCGCAATCAGGATGCGCACGCCCATGCCTGCGCGCGGGGTGGATTGGTTTGTCATGCGTCGGTCTCCGTTGATCAGGACAGCGCCCTACAGTGCAACGGCGCTACTGTAGCACACCTGTCCGCGCGTGCAAGCTCGCCGCACGCCCACCGGTTGAAACCGGTGCCTGGCATGGAAAACCGGCTGAAGCCCGGTTACTATCCGGCGCAACCACCGGTAAGCACAGACAATCCGCAGATTGCGCAGATTACGCAGATGTACGAGCGGTTCATCTGTGAAATCTGCGCAATCTGCGGATGATGCCTGAGAGCCTGTTTGTAAAGTCACCCCACTTTGACGCGGAGGCGCAGAGATGCAGAGCAACGCAGAGAACACGCATGGAGAACTCCTCTGTTTTTCCTCTGTGAGCCTCTCCGTCTCCGCGTCTGGTATGTTGACACATAGGGAAAAGTGACAGATAAAAGGGCTGTCATTT
>JAPKMV010001130.1 GCA_026645635.1 Caldilineaceae bacterium | reverse complement strand
CACCTGGCTGGCGAAGCGATAGCCCAATTGCCCGCTGCGCCGCACCTGGCCTAGCACACGCACCGGCACGCGCAGCTCGCGGATCGCCGCCTCCACTTCGGCGTCGTCCAGGTCGGCGTCGGGCATGAATTCGGCCAGCGTGGCGCGGAACTTGGGGTCGGCGAAGTTGGCGCGCTGGAAGGGTTTCAGCTCGCGCAGCAGCAACTCCGCCAGCGGATAGGCGCGCTCCAGCCAGTGGTCGACGCGCCAGAAGGGGGCAAAGAGGATCAGCCCGTCCACCGGCTGGTGCGCGGCCACGCGCAGCGCCAGCGCCGCGCCCATGGAGTTGCCCACCAGGATCACGGCGCGGTGTTGCGTGCGCAGCGCGGCCAGCGCCTCCTCGATGGCGGCCACCCAGTCGCCGTGATGGCGGTCGGGCAGCGTGGCGAAGTCGCGGCCAAAGCCGGGCAGCAGCAGCCCCTGCACCGTCCAACCCGCGCCGTGCAGCACCTCGCCCGCTCGCCGCATTTCCGCCGGCGTGCCGGGGAAACCGTGGATCAGCAGCGCCGCGTGGTCGCCGCCGGGCCAGAGGAAGGGTTCGTGTTCGGGTGAAGTAAATGCGCGTAGCTCGGCCACCGGATCGACTACCTGCTTTCTCCTGCGAGCGGCAAGAACGCTCTCGTCACGAATTACACGAATTGCGACGAATTTGTGCAATTGCCTGCGCCGCTTCGTCTCAATTCGTACAAATTCGTGCAATTCGTGACAGGCTGAGCGCTCCCTCGTTTCGCACACAAGTTATTGCAGCACTGTCTATTCCAGCTCCTCGCGCGGTTTGTTATTACCCGATTACCCGGCGTCTTTGACAACCTTGTACGCAGCCAGCACGCGGTCGCGCGCTAGTTGATGATCCACGATCGGCGCCGGGTAGTCCTGGCCGATGATGCAGCGCGCCCGCACCTGCTCGCTCTTGGGCATCATCCACGGCGCGTGGAGATATTGGCCCGGCACCGCGCGCAATTCCGGCAAGTACTGTCGCACATAGACGCCCTCCGGATCGAACTTTTCGCCCTGGTTCACCGGATTGAAGATGCGAAAATAGGGCGCGGCGTCAGTGCCGGTGCCCGCTGTCCACTGCCAGCCACCGTTGTTGGCCGCCGGGTCGCCGTCGAGCAACTGCTGCATGAACCAGCGTTCACCCCAGCGCCAGTCGATCAGCAAGTCCTTGACCAAAAAGGAAGCGGCGGCCATGCGCGTCCGGTTGTGCATCCAACCGGTGGTGCGCAGTTGGCGCATCGCCGCGTCGATCAGCGGATAGCCCGTGCGTCCCTCACACCAGGCGGCGAACTCCGCGGGATCGTTGCGCCACTGGATGCCGTCGTACTCGGGGCGGAAGCTGCCCTTGCGCACGTAGGGAAATTCCGCCAGGATTGCCGTGAAGAACTCGCGCCAGATCAGCTCGCTCAACCAGGTCTGCGCCCCTTTGCGTCCATCTTCGTCGGGCGCGCGGTCGATGGCTTCGTAGGCGGCCACCACGGCCATGCGCGGAGAGACCATGCCGAAGCGCAGATAGGGCGAGAGCTGCGCTGTGCCGTCGCTGC
>JAPKMV010000112.1 GCA_026645635.1 Caldilineaceae bacterium | reverse complement strand
GGGCAAGTCCTATCGGCGAAATGGAGATGGTCGAATCCATGCGGCGCGCAGTGGTTTTGCAATCGGCTACATTGCCGGAAAGGTTGACGAAATGAATCTTGACGAACGGGCACAGCAGGCGGTCACGGAAGGGCGGCTGACTGTTGACCAGGTAAGCGAAGCGAAGCGGATCGGCATTTTGCAGCAGGTGTTGGACGGCGCGTTGGAAGTCTTCATCGAAACCATGCCAGACCGTGATGAAGAACTTCTGACAGAGGACGTTGGGGAACTGTGCGCGACACCCTGACAGCGAATCTCGCCACGATTGCCAGTCACTACACCGGGCAACGGGTGATAGTGACCTGGCAATCATCCCCATACTGGCGCGGTCTGGCCTATCGCACCGACGCCGGCGCGGTCATTGCGCTTCACCCTGCATTGACGCCGGATGAAGTGGGTCATGTGTTCTTTCACGAGGTCGGGCACCACGTGCTAGACCATGTGCAGATTGTCGCATCGATGCCACTGGCGACGTTGGCGACGGTTGACACCGATGCAATCATGCAACGGCTCACAGCGCCAGAGCGTGACCACTGGGACGCACAGACCAGGCAACACGAAGCGCAAGCGGATTCATGGGCTACTGTTGCCCTGGCAGTGTTTGAGCGGCGCTTTGGGCCATTCTGGGCAGCGGTGAATGATGGCGCATGACGTGAGGGTCAAGGCAGCGGCAATGGCGGCAATGTTGACCGGCTCAGGGGTACGCGAGACGGCGCGCCAGTTTGGTCTACCAGTTTCGACGGTAAGCCGATGGCGACAATCTGACGTGCTCCCCATTCTGCGCAGGATGAAACGCCCGCGCCTTGACTTGCAACGATTCAGAATGGGACGCAAAAAAGGGAAATCGGCTCATGACATTGACCCCACGGGAACGGGAGATCGTGACCTTGCTTGGTGACGGTCTATCGCCGAAAGAGATTGCACGGCGGCTTGGCACGAAGTATTCGACGGTGCGTCAACAACTCTTTCGGGCACGTGAAAAGACCGGTTGTCGATCGACGATTGAACTTGTCGCCAGAGCGGCGCGGGACGGCAAAATAGAGGGTTGACAACCCCTTGACAAGATGTTATTATTGAATCCGATAATGATATTTATACGATACAATAGCATTTTGACAGGGGGTTTGACATGGAAACATCATTGACTGTGACCGGGCAAGATGCCCTAATCTTACTCGGACAAATGGCAAACCAATATGCCGATGGCAACCTGTTTGAAGACTTCAACGGGCGCAAAGCTGACAACACGCTCCGCGCCTATCGCGCCGACTTGGGCAGCTTTGCCGCGTTCCTGGCAGAGACGACAAACGGCGCAGTGCAGGTTGACGCCGGTGCACTGCAATCGACGCCCGACGCTTGGCGCGGCGTTACGTGGGGTCTTGTCGCAGCGTTCCAGCGATGGCTGTTGGCGCAGGGTGCAAGCGTAGGGACAATCAATCGCCGCTTGGCAGCGGTCAAGGTGTACGCAGCAATGGCCGGTGAAGCTGGCGCTATCGACGGTCAAGACGCTGGCAGGATTGCCAACAGACTGCACGGCTACACCGGCAAGGCAGCGCGCAACATTGACCGGGAACGCAGCGCCGCGGGTGTGGCGACTCGCAAGGGCGCAAAGAAAGCGCAACACGTGTCATTGACCATTGACCAGGTTGCAGCACTCAAGGCGCAACCAGACACCCCACAGGGACGCAGGGACGCGCTTTTGATGTGCCTGCTACTTGACCACGGCTTACGCGTGGGCGAACTGGCGATCCTGACGGTTGACGCATTCCGGCAAGATGACGCCGGGGTCTTTCGCTTCTATCGGCCAAAGGTAGGCAAAGAGCAAGCGCACCGGCTCACAGGTGACACCGGGCGCGCCCTGGTTGCCTATCTTGAGAAGGATGCACCCGAACCGGGTAGCTTGCTCTTTCGCCAATCGACGAAGGGCGGCAAGTTGACCGACGCGGGCATTTCAGAGCGCAACCTATCCGGCAGAGTGCGCACCCTCGGTAAGCGGCTCGGTATCGCTGGCCTATCGGCGCATGATTGCCGTCACAGTTGGGCAACTCGCGCCGTTGCAGGCGGAACCGACGCCTTTGCACTGCGCGACGCGGGCGGTTGGTCTTCCCTGGCTATGCCGTCTCGATACGTCGAATCTGCGCAGATTGCCAATGCTGGCGTGAATTTGTAAAACAAGTGCTTGCACACCGGCAAAAGCCGTGTTAGACTCAAGCAACTAATTACCGGTGCACATTTTCCGATAGTCGCCAGTGCTACAGGTGTATAAGCGCACCCCGTGACCTACCGTTGGGCGATCTGCCTTCTAAGCAGTGGGTCGCAGGTTCGAATCCTGCAGGGGGTGCCATCGCTCTTATTGTGGCTTTCTCTCCATCATCTGGGCTACTGCGATGCCCACTCCCTGACCATGTCACCGCCTCACTTCACCACTGCCGGCAAATAGAGTGATCGCGCCGGAGTCTGATTCTCCGCCGCCCACTGCTCCAGCAACGTGACCAGCGCCGACGGCGTATTCTGCGGCGCACCCTGCCCCGCCTGATCCAACTCGCTGAGACCGTGGCACGAGCCGCAAACGCGCATCTCGCCTGGCTGGAAGGTGAGCCAGTAGCGCTCGCGCACGACCCCCACGCCCTGCGCGTCGGTCAGTTGCCAGGTGAGCGCGCGACCGGCAGGCACGAACGCGGCCACGGAACCATCCGCAGCGACGGCCACGCTGCCCGGCGGGCCGCTGGCGTTTGGGTTGGCGGTCAGCGCTGCGGCGTCATGGAGGGTGCGCGCCAGCACGCGGCGTCCGGGCCGCACCTCGCTGCCGCCGCCCCGCCAGCCGCGCACCTGGTCGCCCTGGAAGATTTGCAGCGCGGCTATCTCATAGACCGCACCCGCCGCGCCGACGGTCTGGTGGCCGCCGCCGGCAACCCGCAGGTTGAAGGGCTGCTGTTGGTCGAAATCGTCGCGGGTGGTGGCGTCGCGCACGACGGCCAGCGCCAGGTCATTGGCGATGAGATAGGCGCGCAGGTCCGCGGGATCGACGCCGGCTTGCTGGAAGGCAGCCAACTCCTGAGGCGCAAGGGGCCGCACCGCCGGCGCTGGCCGCAGCCGGGCGCGCACTTCCACCGGGTTCAGCTCCCACAGCGGGCCAGTGAATTCGACGAGCACGTCGGGCGACCAGTAGCGGATCGTCGCGGTGATGCCCGGCGTGAGCGGCGCGTCCGCGGCGTAGAAGCCGTTGCCGGTCAACGCCAGGGTGGTCAGGCGGAAGGCATAGGTGGAATTGAGCGGCCCGCCCGTCCCTGCTTCCTCCCCGCGGTCGTCGGTGTGCGCGGCGACCAGCGCGCCGTCGCTCAACACCAGCGGGTCGCGATAATGGCCGCTGTTGGCGGGCACGTCCTCCGTGCTGGCCGTGGCGCGATGGGTGACGTAGTTCACCCGGATGTGGTCGGCGTCGAGCTGCGGCGGCGCGGTCATGCTGATCACCTGGCCGGCGGCGTGGGTGCCAAACTCCGGCGCGTCGATGCCGTAATAGACGCCGGGGCGGTTCGGGTCCTCGGCGATCTGAAACATGTTCAGAATGGGGTTGGGGTTGAAGCGCGCCACCTGGCCGTAGTAGTCGAAGACATTGGCGTCGTCGTCGATGCTGGCCGGGATGTAGCCGTGCAGTTCGTGGCGCCCAAGGTGATTGAGCACCTCGCTCTCCGTGCCGTCCTCAAAGATCGTCCACGGGAAGAAGTGGTTGAAGTTGTGGCCGACCAGGTTGGTGCCGGTGAGCAGGTCAGTGCGGCTGGCGCGCGGCTCCGGGAAGACTTCGGTGCGCGTGACGAGAATCGCTGCGTCCGCGCTTTCACTCGCATAGTCGAAGGTGCCATAGGGTTCATCTTCGCCGGCCAACAGCGCTTCGGCATCGGCGTCGGCCTGCTGGTCGCGCTGCAAGTGATCCCACTGGGTAAAGACAATGCGACCATAGCTGTCGATCAGCGGCGCAAAGTCGCCCGATGGTGCGTGGTTGAGCAGCGTCAGGTCGCCGCTGACGGGGTTCAGCCGCCACAGACCGGTTACGGTGGCCGCGGTTTCGTATTCGTCCAACTGCGGGTAGAGATGGCGCTGGCCGTTGCGCGGGCGGTCGCTGGTGAAGATGATCTGGTCATCCGTGCCGTAGATCGGGCTGACGTTGTTGTAGTCGGGCGGCTGGTTGGGCACTTTGGCGATCACCGGCGTGTCGCCCGGCCCCAGCCCGCTGATCTCATAGATCTGCCAATAGTAGACGCCGCTGTAGTCGTATTGCTCAGCAGGCGCGCCGATAACCATGCTGAAAAGCGCCTTCTGCCCGTCCCAGTGCACCGCCGGGTCGCGCACGGCGATGGCGTGTTCATCCTGGAAGCCGTCGGCCGCGGTGCTGCCATAGCCCGCGGCTGCAGTGAGGTTCTTGAGCGCGCCGTCGGGATAGCGGATCCAGAGCGCGCCGCCCCGCGCCACATCGTCCATGCCGGCGCCGTGGTTGCCAAAGGTCGAGCCGATGGTGGTGAAGTCGGCGCGCACCGGCGGCTGGGTGACAAAGAGGATCGGATAGGGCGTCGTCAGCGGCGCGGTGGGGCCGGCCTGCTGCATCGGCGTCGTCGCCAAAGAAGAGAAGGGCAGCAGCAGCGCACTGAACAGAAGCAGCGCCACGGGCAATGCAAGCAGCCTGGACATGGTCACACCTCCACGAAGAAAAGGGGGGCGCCCGCATTGACAATTAACAATTGACCATTAACAATTGGCTATTGGAAATGCGAATTGTCAATTGTTCATGGTCAATTGTCAATTGTTGATTGAGGCACGGAGGCCGGGAATGACCAACGACAGCGCGGCGGCGAATCTGCTCCGCCGCTTCTTCAAATTGCTCAATCGCTACATGGTGCTCCACTGGCGGCTGGGCATGGGACCGCTTGGCAACCGGCCGGAGTTGACCGGCTGCATTATGGTGCTCACACACAAGGGACGCAAGAGCGGCAGGCAGCGGCGCACGCCGGTCAACTATGCGCTGCTGGGCGGCGACTTCTACTGCGTAGCCGGTTTTGGCGCGGGCGCTGACTGGTATCGCAATCTGCTGGCCGACCCGCAGGTGGAGGTGTGGGCGCCGGAAGGTTGGTATGCGGGGGTGGCGACGGATGTGACCGACTTGCCCGCGCCACAGCGCACCCCGATTTTGCGCCAGGTGCTCTACAACAGCGGTTTTGCGGGAAAACTGGCGGGCATCGACGCGCTGCACATGAGCGACGCGGATCTCCTCGCCGCCACCGCCGAGTATCGTCTGGTGCGCATCCACGACACCACACCGCGCACAGGCCCCGACGGCCCGGGCGACCTGGTCTGGATGTGGCCGGTGGCTGTGACAAAATTGGCGGTCATCGTCGCCTGGCTGCTGTTGCGGCGCAAGCGCGTATAACACCGACGGGCCGCCGAATGGTGGTGCGTGGTGCGTATTACGTGTTGCGTATTACGTGTTACGTGGCAGGACGCAACACGCACCACGTAACACGCACCACGTAACACTCCCGGATTCTGGGAAAATCGGGAATGCCGGCGGTCCAGTTCACCGCCGGCGCACCAGCGTGTTGAGCAGATGCTCCACCGCGCCGGGCAGGTCGTCGGTCAGCCCGGTGTGCACCTCCGAGCATTGCAGTACGGTGCTGTGCGGCGCCACCACCCAATGAAAGACTTCGCTCCGCCCCAGCGCGCCGATGGGGCCGGCGCCCTCGCACATCGCGGGGATCAGCGCCAACTGCGCCCGCACTGCGGCCATGTCGATGCCCGGCGCCAGCGCGGCCAGCCGCGCCTCATCCAGGTCGATGGCCGCGGCCAGAAAGCGCGCCGGGCGACAGAAGAGGATCACCCCGGCGTTGATGAATTCCCCGCGCGTCACCTCGGGCACGACCCGGATCACGGCGTAGTCATACGCGCAGATCGCGGGCACGAATTGCCTCCTCCACGAAGATGCTCGACGCGTACAGCCGCTGGTCAAGATAGGTGACATAGGCGGCGCGGTGGGCCGTTGTGTCCGCGAACTGAGCTTCGCTGCCCAGCCAGACCTCCGGCACCGCATCCACGATCTCCGCCAGCCGCGCCTGATCGAGGCGAGCGTGGGCAGCGGCGTCGGCGGCGTTGAGTTGGCTTGCCCGCGGCAGCAACGTGTGCTGACGAACCATGGCAAAGGGGGCGCGAATGCGCGCTTCGTAGTTGGTCCAGTCATGGTGAAAATAGAGCGCAGCGCCGTGGTCGATCAGCCAGATCTGCTGCTCCCAGAGCAAGAGATTGACGTTGCGGTCGGTGCGGTCCACATTGGTCACGTAGGCGTCGAACCAGACGATGGCCGACGCCAGCGCCTCGTCCAACGGCGGCTGCAGCAACTGATTGTAGGCGAAGGAACTGGGAAGGTAGCGCATACCCAGGTTGAGGCCGGTGCTGGCTTGCAGGAGGCTGCGGATTTCCGGGTTTGGCTCGGCGCGACCCAGCAGCGGCGACATCTCCATCAGCACGATCTCGGGCACGTTCAGCCCCAGGGCGCGGCCGATCTCCCCGGCGATCAATTCGGCGATCAGCGCCTTCGGTCCCTGGCCGGCGCCGACAAACTTCATGACGTAAAGCACACCGTCGTCAGCCTCGACCACGGCGGGCAGCGAGCCGCCCTCGCGCAGCGGGACGACGTAGCGCATGGCAGTGACCGTGCGGATCATGACGCATCACCTGTTGGCATGGTTGCTTTCATGGTTGCTATAATAGCGAGATTGTTCGGTAATCCGAAAATGGCGGGGGCGAGTTGCGAGGGGCGAGAGGCGAGGGGCGAGGGGCGAACCCTTCACAATTCGTAATTCACGATTCACAATTCACAATTCACAATTCAATTTTCAGAAGGAAACGTACTGACGGCGCCTCATCCGATTATGCAGAGCCGCCCACAGGAGACGCAAAGAGTCTTACATGAACGCTCCACCAGAGATCGTGATCCGGCCCGCGCAGGCTGCCGACACACTAGGTCTGCTTGACCTGATCCACGCCGCGTTCGCCGCGTATGCCGGGCAGCTTGACCCGCCTTCCGGCGCGCACGCGGAGACGGCAGCCAGCCTCCAGCGGCTCTTCGCCGCCGGCGAGAAGGCCGCATTGGCGGAGGTGGACGGGGCGCCGGTCGGCTGCGTCTTCTTTGTGCGTTACGGCGTCGAGATGTACGCCCATCGGCTGGCGGTGCTGCCGGGCTGGCGCGGGCGGGGCGTCGGCCAGGCGTTGATAACTCACGTGGAGGAGCAGGCGCGGGCTGCGGGGTGTCGCTATGTGCGCGTCGCCGTGCGGCTGGCGCTACCGGGCAACATCGCCTTCTTCACGCGGTGCGGCTACACCGTGCGCATGGAGGGGCGGCATCCCGGCTACACAGAGGCAACGTTCGTGCACATGACCCGCGAACTGGCGCCGGAGATGATGCGCCAGGTGGTCGTCACCGCATACGATCCGGCGTGGCCGGTTCTGTTTGCCGCCGAAGGGGCGCGGCTGCGCGGTCTGCTGGGCGACCTGGTGGTCGATGTGCACCATGTGGGCAGCACGTCGGTGCCTGGGCTGGCGGCCAAGCCGGTGATCGACATCATGCCCATCGTGCGCGACATCCGTGAGGTCGAGCGCTACATCACCGGCATGGCGGAACTCGGCTACGCGCCGCGCGGTGAGTACGGGCTGCCCGGGCGGCGCTATTTCGCCAAAGACACAGCCGGCGTCCGCTCCCACCATGTCCACATGTACGAGCTTGACAACCTGGAGGTGACGCGTCACCTGGCCTTCCGCGACTATCTGCGCGCCCATCCGGCCGTCGCCCGGCAGTACGGCGATCTCAAGCTGGAACTGGCGCGGGCGCATCCCACCGCCATCGACGCCTACATGGATGGCAAGGATGGCTTCATCAAGGCAGTGGAGGCAGAGGCGGTGCGCTGGTACGGCCGGTGACGGGAGCAGAGGATTTGGAGCACGAAAGATGCGAAAAGGGCGAAAGACGCGAAAGGGGTGCGCAGCTTTTCGCGTCTTTTGTGGCCTTCGTGCCCTTCGTGTTCCAAGCTGCTTTTCGCCCCATCCAAACCAGACCCGTGATACCGGGTAAATTGTCGTCACGCCTCATCTCTGTTACACTCCTGGTTTGAGTTTCTTTCCAACGCAAAGTCGCAAAGAGCAAACATAAAGGAAAACGCACCATGGCGCCCAAACAGTGGAACCAGCCCCCGGCAATGCAGATCGACCCCAAGAAAACCTACCAGGTGAAGATCGAGACCGTGCGCGGCACGATCGTACTCGAACTCTACCCGGAATATGCACCCAAGACCGTCAACAACTTTGTCTTTCTGGCCAACGAAGGCTACTACGACGGCGTCACCTTTCACCGGGTGATCAAGGACTTCATGATCCAGGGCGGCGACCCGACCGGCACCGGCCGCGGCGGCCCCGGCTACGAGTTCGAGGACGAATTCCGCAACAACCCGCTCAAGCACGCCAGCAAAGTCATTTCGATGGCCAATGCCGGC
>JAPKMV010001129.1 GCA_026645635.1 Caldilineaceae bacterium | reverse complement strand
ACATCCTGGCGCTTGACCTCACCGGAGAAGTTGGCGTTGCCGAGACCGCTCAACTGCACCTGCAGCATCTCCGCAGTCAAGTCGTTGATCTCCAGCCCGCCGGCGCCGCTCACCGTGGCTTCCAGGCGGTCGGTGGTCAGCGCCGGCGCAGTGATGTTGCCCACACCGGAGAGCGCCACCCGGCGCAGATCCTTGACCTTGAGTTCGTAGCGCAGCGGGTTGATCGACTGCGCAATATTGACGCCCTCGGTGTAGATGCGCAGCACGCCATCCTTCACCTCGGTTTTGATCAGCGGCAGGATGTTGTCGTCGCCGGTGATCGTCAGCCCCTCTTCCTCGCCCTGCGTGATCGCCACGTCGCCCATGAAGCTGAACTCGACCGCGTCGAAGTCACTCACTTCACGGGTTTCGGTTGTCACCCGGCCAGAGCCGACCGTCGCCGCAACCGTACAGCCGGCCAGCAGCGCGACGGCCGCCAGCAGCCCCACCCAAATCACAATCTGTTTGCGCAAGCTCTTGCGTGATGTGTTCACCTGGATACCTCCTGAAACCATAATCAATTGCCACCGATGGCCTGATTATCGCGCCGTCTCATCGGGGCGTCACCGGGTGAAAGGCAGGGATTGGCCTGTCCGCGCGGACAGGTGCGCCGCCTCACCCTTCCCAGGCGCAGAGCGTCTCCAGGAACGCGGCCGAACCATCGCGCAGCCAGCCGTCGAGCTGGGCGACTTCCTTGAGCTGCTGCCCGCGCCAGCGCGGAACAGCCAGAAAGCCGCAGGGGAATTCGGGCAGCGTGGTCATGTCGCCCCACAGTTTCTCGAACTGCGTCACCGGGAAGACATCCTCCTGCCCCTTGCCCCAGCGCTTCTTGACATCCTTGAGGGTGACGTAGGTGGGCATCCGCGCGGCGACGGCGCGCACGGCGGCCGCGGTGCGCGCATCGTCCTCCAGGTCGCCGCGGCTCAGGCCAAAGATCGCCAGCAGTTGGTCGATGTCGAGCCAGTAGGTGGCCGAGTTGTAGTAGGTCAGCGCAAACTCGATCTCCTCGCGGGGCAGCGCCAGCCCTTCCACCAGGCGCAGTTGCCCATCGACCCGGGCCAGCCCGCCCCCGCGGTCGTCGATGCGCCGGGTAGTCACTTCCACACTCATCGCCTTGCCGCTGAGGATGTGCTCGCCGAGCACCACCGGGTCCACATCTGCGCCCAGGGTGTCGATGTTGTGCACCAGCAGATAGCGGAGGCCCGGCCGCTCCGCCAGCAGTTGCGCCAGCACGCCGTTGCGCAGCAGGTTGGGCGTCTCATACCAGTGGCCGACGGGGTGCAGACACTGGGTCGGCAGGTTGTCGGTGTAGTCGCTGCCCTCGCCCGCCTGCTGCGCCCACTGGATCAGCGCGGCGTGGAGGCTGGCGCGCACCTTCTGCGCCTGCTCGTCGAGCAGTTGCTGCGGCATCTCCTCCCAGGCGAAGCGCAGGTCGCGCGCCATCGGCACCAGGCGCAGCCCCACCGCTCGCCCCGGCGAGAGATAGAGCGGCCCCGGATAGCCGTAGTTGTCCACCCGCGCCAGGTGGCTGGCGATGGCCGC
>JAPKMV010001128.1 GCA_026645635.1 Caldilineaceae bacterium | reverse complement strand
CCATCTGCCCTTTTTGCTGGCCAGTGCCCTGGTCCACGCTGTAGCGGACGTGGGCGCGCACGACCCGCTGGTCTGGGATCTGGCGGCAGGCGGCTTCCGCGATACCAGCCGCGTGGCCGCCAGCGACACACGCATGTTCATGGACATCCTCGCCACCAATCGCGAGGCGATCCTGGCGCAGCTCGATTGTTTTGACGCTCACCTGCACGAACTGCGCGCCCTGCTCGCCGACGGCAACGAGGCCGCGCTCTCCGCCAAACTGGCCCGCTCGCAACAATTGCGCGCACAGTGGCGGAAGAAGTGAGACTAGGGATTGGTGACTGGTGATAGGTGACTAGGAGGGGGAGAGGTCTCTCTCCTCTGCCCCAGTCACCTATCACTAATCACTAATCACCAATATCTACTATCCAATACCCACCAAAGGTGTACTATGGCCGACATTATCACCATTCACGGGGGGCGGGCGCTGCGAGGGCAGTGCCACGTCCCAGGGGACAAGTCGATCAGCCACCGGGCTGTGATGTTTTCGGCAATTGCCGACGGGCGCAGCCGCATCCGCGGCTTCCTCGATGGCGGCGATTGCCGCGCCACCATCAACGTGATGCGCGGACTGGGCGTGCGCGTGGAGGAAAAATCGTCCACCGACATTGTGGTTCACGGTGTCGGGCTGAACGGGTTACAGGAACCAGCGGACGTGCTCGACTGCGGCAACAGCGGCACCACCGTCCGCCTGCTCACCGGCTTGCTGGCCGGGCAGAGCTTCAATTCGATCCTCAACGGCACCGAGCAGATCCGCCGCCGCCCTATGGGCCGCATCGTCGATCCCCTGCGCCTGATGGGCGCGCAGATTCTGGGCCGCCAGAATGGACGTTTCGCCCCATTGGCGATTGGCGCGTCCAAACTCAAAGCGATTGAGTACACCTTGCCGGTGGCCAGCGCTCAGGTCAAAAGCTGCCTGATCCTGGCGGGGATGTATACCAACGGGCTGACCGTCATCCACGAACCGGGGCCGGCGCGCGATCACACCGAGCGTATGCTGCGGGCAATGGGCGTGCCGATCCAGATCCTGGGGCGCACCGTCCACAGCGAACGCCCAGAGGAACCGCTCAAACCGCTCGACATCACCGTGCCGGGGGACATCTCGTCGGCGGCCTTTCTGCTGGTGGCAGGGACGATCACGCCGGACAGTCACTTGACGCTGATGGATGTGGGCATCAACCCCACGCGCACCGGCATTGTGGATGCGCTGAGCGAGATGGGCGCCAACATTCGCTTTCGCAACGAGGGCGAAGCCGCCGGGGAACCCATCGCCAATCTGGTGGTGGAAACTTCGGAGTTGCGCGGCGCGACCTTCGGCGGCGAGCGCATTGTCACCATGATCGATGAGTTGCCCATCCTCGCCGTGGCGGCAACCCAGGCGCATGGACGCACGATCGTGCGCGACGCCCAGGAACTGCGCGTCAAAGAGACGGATCGCATCGCCACCACCGTCTCCGAACTGCGCAAAATGGGCGCATCCATCGAAGCCACCGACGACGGCTTCGTCGTCAACGGGCCGACGCCGCTCTATGGCGCCACCGTCA
>JAPKMV010001127.1 GCA_026645635.1 Caldilineaceae bacterium | reverse complement strand
CGCCCGGCAGGGCTCCGGCCAGCGGTGGCTCACCTACCCGCCACAGCTTACCGGCGCGGCGTCGGCTGTGGTTCCCTTTGTGCTGGAGCCGGGCGCCCAGGTCACCTACAACGACGGCTTCGCCGTAAGCGAGACGGCGCCTTCCGGCGTCTATACGCTGACGCAGAGGACGGAGGCAGCCATCAGCATCCCCGCCGAGGATGTGTGGGTCGATCCCGCCAGCAACCAGGTCTTCGCCTGGAACGGGCCGCAGAATTACGCCGGGGTTTCGTACACAGACAGCGGCAACCAGGCCATCTCCCTGAACGGCAAGAGCTTTACGATAGCCGGCTGGGTGCGCCCGACCAACAACGACACGACACGGCGGGGCATCCTGGGGCGCAACAGCGGCCAGAACGACGCCTACCCCTATCTGCTGACCGAAGGGCGCAAGCTGAAGTTTGGCTTCGGCACGGGCAGCAGCCTGGTGGAGGTGACGGCCAACAACGGCGGCGCCACCGATGTCCTCAATCTGAACCAGTGGAACTTTGTGGCCGTGCGCTACGATGTGAGCGGGGCAAAAACAGTCACCTTCTTTGTGAATGGGGTGAAACTGAACAGCGCAGCCACCAATGCCACCCCCAACACCGCCTTCAACAGCTTCTTCATCGGGCGGGCCTCCAATCGGGGCGCGGTGACACTGCAGCAGTTCCAGCTAAGTTGTGAAGGGGACGGCATCGGCGATGGCGAGTATGATCTTATCGGCAACGGGGAGAACCTGGCGCGTCTGGAGGGCACCGAATTCAAAGTCTTCCCGTTGAGCGTCACCCGCAGCTTCAATGAAAACTACCAGCTCGTGGTCTGCGAGGATGACAACGGCGTCAACAACGACTGCGCCGGCAACGACGAGCATATGGGCCTCCTCTCCTTGAGCACCAATCAAGCCGCCGTACCCTTGGCCGTCACCAACTTTGCCAACCCCAGCACTGCCACTGCCTGTGCCTATGACTGGGGCATGGTGGGCTACCCTGACCTGGGTTCGGTCTTCTACAGCTTCGCCAACGACTCGCTGCCCTTCATCGGTGAACTGCGCGGGATCGAGATCCACAACGCTGCCCTCGCCGACGCCGCCATCCTCGGCCTGGTCGCGCGCAGCGACACTGTCGCCTATTTCAAGTTCGACGAAGTAGGCGGCGCCACCTCCTTCACCGACCGCGAAGGCTATCACCAACTGTCCTGCACCAACTGCCCGGATGCCGGCGTGCGCGGGGATCAGCTCAACATGCTGCGCTTCGATGGCGTGAACGATGTTCTGAGCGACGCCAGCATGGCGCCCGCAGACCGCATCGCCGCGGACATTGCCGCCAACAACCAGGGCTACGAGATCAGCGTAGCCCTGCGCCCCACCCTGCCCCAGCCGGCCGGGACGGTGCAGCCCATCTACACCATCTACAACGCCGCGAATCAAATCCGGATGCAGCTTGCCCTCGTCTACGTCACGCAAGGGGGGCTGTCCGGGTGGATCCCCAGCCTGATCGATAATTTCCAGGTCAAGCCGCCCAACCTGACGGGGGCTGACTGTCTCAACACCGTCAGCGACCAGT
>JAPKMV010001126.1 GCA_026645635.1 Caldilineaceae bacterium | reverse complement strand
ACCCGCACCAGCGCCGCCATGAGACCCCATAAGACAAAGAGCACGACAAAGATCGAGACGACGCCGATCACGGTGATGATCAGGGCTTGCTCGACTACACTCATTGTTGCCATTGGATGGCCATCCTTTCTACACAGAGGACGGAGAGGAAGCATAGAGTTCACTGAGATATACTCAGTATCCTCTCCGTGTACTCTGTGCCACCTCTGCGCTCTCTGTGACCTGCCACTTATGCGGGCATGTTGCCGTGGCGCCGCGTCATGGGAATGACCGCCTTCTGGCGCAGCGCGGCCAGCGCACCGATCAGCCGGCTGCGCGTCTCCGCCGGTTCGATCACGTCGTCGATGAAGCCGCCTTCCGCAGCCGCGTAGGGGTTGAGGTAGCGCTGGCGGTATTCCTCGGCATAGCGCGCCCGCGCCACTTCCGGGTCGGCCGCGGCGGCGATCTCCTTGCGAAAGAGAATCGTCGCGGCGCCCTCGCCGCCCATGACCGCCACTTCGGCGCTGGGCCAGGCCAGGGTGACGTCGGTGCCCAGGTTCTTGCTGCTCATCACGACGTAGGCGCCGCCGTAGGCCTTGCGCGTCACGATGCTGATCTTGGGCACCGTGGCGGTGGCGTAGGCGTAGACGATTTTGGCGCCGTGGCGGATGATGCCCTGATATTCCTGGTTGACGCCGGGCAAGAAGCCGGGCGTATCGACAAAGGTGACCAGCGGGATGTTGAACGCATCGCAGAAGCGCACAAAGCGGGTGATCTTGTCCGACGCGTCGATGTCTAACGCGCCGGCCAGCACCTCCGGCTCCTGAGCGACGATGCCCACCGACTGTCCCGCAATGCGCGCCAGCCCGACGATGGCGTTGCGCGCATACTGCGCCTGCACCTCTACAAACGAGCGTGCATCGACCACGTGCTCGATGACGGTGTGCATGGAATAGGGCTGGCGCGGGTCGAGGGGCACGATGCTGTTCAACACATTGGCGGCGTCGGGCAGCTCGTTTTCCGCGGCGGCCAGCGGCGGATTCTCCAAGTAGTTGGCGGGCAGATAGCTCAACAGCCGCCGCGCCAGGGTGATGGCATCCTCCTCGCTGGCCGCGACAAAGTGCGCCAGCCCGCTGGTGGAGATGTGCATGCGCGCGCCGCCCAACTGTTCGGCGTCCACCACCTCGCCCGTCACGGCGCGGATCACTTCCGGGCCGGTGAGAAACATGTAGGACTGGTTTTCGACCATGACCAGCAGGTCGGTGAGCGCGGGCGAGTAGGCCGCGCCGCCCGCGCATGGCCCCAGCAGCAGGCTGAGCTGCGGCACGACGCCGGAGTAGAGCGCGTTGCGGCGGAAGATCTCGGCGTAGCCGCCCAGGCTATAGACACCTTCCTGGATGCGCGCGCCGCCGGAGTCAATCAGCCCGACCAACGGCGCACCCGCCTCCGCCGCGCGATCCATCACCTGGCAGATCTTGCGTCCATGCATCTCGCCCAGCGCGCCGCCGAAAATCGTGGCATCTTGGGCATAGGCGAAGACCGTGCGGCCATCCACCAGGCCAAAGCCGGTGACCACGCCGTCGCCGGCAAAGTGCTCCTCGTCCT
>JAPKMV010001125.1 GCA_026645635.1 Caldilineaceae bacterium | reverse complement strand
AGGGCGTGGCGTTGACCAGCGTGACGCCGAGCAGCGCTGCGACGAAGGCCGGGAGCAGCCCACCCAACAACCCACCGGCAAAGGACGCAATGGCGTTGCCGGCGGACTGCAGGGCGAAGATGTCGCCGCGCTCCGTGGTCTGCACCGAACGGATGAGAAACGGCCCCGAGTTGGCGAAGTAGTGGGCGAGACCCAAATAGAGCAAGACAAAGCTCGCCATGATCCAGTTGCCGCGCCAGGCCACCGGCACGCTGGCCGTGAGGGGCACGCCGCACGCGCCGACAACCACAATTGCCATGCCTACCAGCATGATGCGGCGCTCGCCGTAGCGCGAGCCGAGCCAGCCACCCAAGATGCTGCCGAAGGCGAAGACCAGGTTCGCCACCGCGTTGACCTGGCCGACGAAGGTCGGGCCAAAATTGAGACGCAGCAGAAAGAGGTTGAAAATGACGGAGTAGACGCCGCCGTCAACCGTGAAGCCGGCGATGGCGGAGATCGAAAGCAGAATACGCACATTGCGCTGCGAGCTGCGCAGCGCGTGCAAGTAGGCGGCGACCATAGACCCCTGTTTCAGCGAGCGCGAGAGGATGCAGCGTCGAACAGCCGCCGCGCCGCCGCCTCACGCGGTTGTTCGGAAAATTGGCAATCCCTCCATTTGTACACCAGCCGCGCAGCCGCGTCAAAAGTACGGGGAAGTGTAAATCAACAGTCAGTTTTCACCAGGAATGAGGGGGTCTCACTCCTGAGATTTAGGCGCATCACCTGCTAGCGGAGGATGGCAGGCATAAACAAGCGCTGCGGCTCATCCCCCACCCCGACACCCTCCGTCAGCGTGATCGCCACGTCCACCGGCTGCGTGGTGTCTGCGCCGGGCGCCGCTACAAACTGCAGGTAGTAGCCCTCATCCATCGCGCCCGAGGCGTTCTCTCTGGCGACGCCAAAGCCCTGGCGGAAAGCCTTGGGCGAGGGCTGGAACCGCAGCGTCTGGATGCCTCCGCTCAATTGCGGTTTAGCGATCACATCGCCGGTTCTGTCCACGACCAGGGCGCGGTAGTCCGGCGGCATCTCCACCTGGATCACCATGTCGAAGTTGGGCGGCAACTGTTCCACCGGGCAACTGGCGCAGACAGGGATAGGCACCCGCGCAACTTCACTGAGCAGGATGCGCCCGCGCATCTCCTCCCGCATGTAGTCGCTCAGCGCGTTCTGCTCGCCAGGGTCGCAGGCGAAGCCGCGACCATTGCCGTTCCAGTCAGTCTGGTCGGCGTTGAACACGAGCGGGCAGTTGTCGAACAGATCGGTGATGCCGTCGCCGTCGTCGTCGGTGTCGCACGGATTGGCGAGTTGATCCTGCTCTGGATCCAGGTTGGCGTTGTCGGCGCTGGAGACCAGGGGACAGAGGTCGCAGAGATCGCCCACGCCGTCGGCGGGCAAACCGGTGGCCGTCTCGGTCGTGTCGGATTGGTCGCCGTTGCGGTGCACAGGGCAGTTGTCGATGGTATTGTCCCAGCCGTCGCCGTCGCGATCCGGGTCGCACAGGTCGCCCTCACCATCGCCATCCTGGTCTTCCTGGAGGGGGTTGTAA
>JAPKMV010001124.1 GCA_026645635.1 Caldilineaceae bacterium | reverse complement strand
ACCGCGCCGTGACGCGCGCGTACACCACCCGCTTCAACCTGGGCATGTTCGACCCGCCGGAGCTGGCGCCCTTCTCGAATATCTCGGAGAGCGTCATCAACTGCGCCGCCCACCGCCAGCTTGCCTACGAAGCCGCGTGCGAATCGATCGTGCTGCTCAAGAACGAGAATGACATCCTGCCCCTGGCTGACCTGCGCAGTCTCTATGTGCTCGGCCCCACCGCGGCCAATGCCGAGGTGCTGATGGGCAACTACTACGGCCTGTCGGAATCGTTGACCACGCTGATCGAGGGCATCGTGGCGCGCACGCCCGAGGGGGTGCGGCTGGAGTACCGACCCGGCACACTGCTGCTGCACGTGCCCGCTAACCCCAGTGCGTGGACGCTGATGGCTGCTGCGCAAGCCGAAGTGGTGATCGCGTGCATGGGCCTCTCGCCGCAGATGGAGGGTGAGGAAGGCGACGCCATCGAAGCGCCGGCCACCGGCGACCGCACCGAGATCGCCCTGCCGGCGGTGCAGGCCGACTATCTGCGCGAACTCAAGGCCAACGGCGCGAAGATCGTGCTCGTGCTCACCGGCGGCAGCGCCATCGCCCTGGGCGACATCGCCGACCTGGCGGAGGCGATCCTCTATGTCTGGTATCCGGGGCAGGAGGGTGGCCGCGCTGTGGCCGACGTGATCTTTGGCGATGTGACGCCATCGGGCAAACTGCCGCTGACCTTCCCTTACTCGCTTGATCAGTTGCCGCCCTTCGAAGAGTACAGCATGGCCGGGCGCACCTATCGCTATGCCACGGCCGAACCGCAGTTCCCCTTTGGCTTCGGTCTGAGCTACACGCAGTTCGCCTATAGTGATCTCAACCTGCCGGCGACGATCCAGGCGGGCGCATCCTTGCCTGTGCGGGTAACGGTCACGAACGCCGGGAAAATGGCGGGCGATGAAGTGGTGCAGGTTTACCTCAGCCAAGCCGATCCGGCGCCGGGCGATCCGCTGTACACGCTGGTGGGGTTCCAGCGCATCAGCCTGGCAGCCGGAGAGAAACGCACGCTCGACCTGGTCGTCGCGCCCGAAATGCTCGCCACGGTCGATGACAACGGGCGATCCGCCGTGCAGCCGGGCGCGTATCGGCTGCACGTGGGCGGCAGTTCGCCAGGAGCGCGCAGTCGTGTGCTGGGCGCTGCTGCCGCGCCGCCGGCGAAGTTCTTGATCGTGTAATGGCTGTCACGCCAGCGCCAGAACTGAATACGGTCAGGTGCGGAGCCTGGCGCCGTCAGCTTGCAGCGGCTTCGACGGGCGCCAGCGCCTCGCCCCTGACCCGCGTCCCCAGCAGCATGATGACCACCCCGAAGAGCGCCAGGATGCTGAGCGCCCCGCGCAGCGTAAAGAGTTCCGCGATCCCACCGATGAGCGGCGGGCCAAGCAGAAAACCGGTGTAGCCGGCGGTCGCCATCGCCGCAATGCCGACGCCCGGCGCCACACCCGGCGTGCGCGCCGCCGCACTCATGATCAGCGGGAAGACACAGGAGACGCCGGCGCCGACCAAGCCATAGCCGGCAATGGCGACAACAGGCGTCGTGCTGACCAGCGCCAG
>JAPKMV010001123.1 GCA_026645635.1 Caldilineaceae bacterium | reverse complement strand
CACGGTGAAATCGCCGCGCTGGAAGCGGTCCATCAGGTTGGAGAAGTCGCGCGGCCCAGTTCTGATGAGGTGACTCCAGTCGCGATAGGTGCGGCTGAGGTCGCGCTGGATGCGCTCTGGCGCAAAACGGCGCAGCGCCAGGTTGACGCCGTAGCCTTGCAGGGCGCGCGTGATGTTGAAATTCGGGTCCAGCCCGGTGGCGGTGCCTTCGAGCTGCACGACCACCAACAGCAACATGTTGACCCGCGCCGGCGCAACGAGATGATGGGTGCGAATGATCTGGAACATCGACTCGAAGGCCGCGCCAAGGTTGATCTGTTCGATATTCTGCGTGCCGAACTCGCCGACGAAATCGGCTACGTCGGCCCGATACGCGGCGCGATCCAGGTCGTAAGGCACCTCGCAGAGGCTGAGCAATTCGTCGGTGAGCCGGTCCACGTCACGCGTGAGAAAGGCTTGTACGATGTTGATGAAGTCGTCCTGCGTCTGCTCGTCGACCCGCCCGACCTTGCCGCAGTCAAGCAGCCCGACACGCCCGCCGGGCAGCACGAAGACATTGCCCGGGTGAGGATCGGCATGGTAGAAACCATGCTTGAAGATCATGTCCAGCATTGCGCCGGAGAACTTCTTGGCAAAGACGACGGGGTCGATGCCATCTGCCCGCATCCGCTTCACCTGCTGGATGCTGTAGCCCTGAAGCATCTCCATCGTCAGGACGCGTCGCGACGAATAATCGGGGTAGGGAGTCGGCACGTGCACGTCGGGTTTGTTGGCAAAGTTGCGCGTGAAGACGAGCAGGTTGTTCAACTCGATGCCGAAGTCCAACTCTCGCAGCAGGCTGCGGCGGAACTCGGCCACGGTGGCGGAGGGCCGGTAGTGGGCCAATTCGCGGCTGTTTGACTCTGCCAGCGAGGCCAGCGTGGCCAGCAGGCTCAGGTCGCTCTGCACTTTTTTTTCGATGCCGGCGTGCTGCACCTTGACGACTACCGGCGTGCCATCTTTCAATTGGGCGCGATGGACCTGACCCACAGAAGCCGACGCCAGCGCAGTAAAGTCGAACTGGGCAAACAATTCCTCGACGGGCTGGCCCAGCTCACTCTCCACCATCTGACGCACCATGTCGGGCGGGTCCGCCGGCGTATCGGCCTGCAGCGACTGCAATTCGGCGGCCAGATCCGGGCCGACCAGGTCGGGGCGCGTGCTGAGCATTTGCCCCAGCTTGATAAAGGTTGTGCCCAGTTCCGCGATCGCCATGCGCACGCGCACGGGCAAGGGCAGTTCCGTCAGGTCCTCGCCCGCGGCAGAGATGAAGCGCCGCCGCACGAAGCGCGGCGTGCGGTCGCCGACATACTCCGCCAGGCCATATTTGGCCAGAATGCGTGTGATCTGGTCGACGCGCTGGACGTTGCTGCGCAATTGAAGGACGTCGGTCACTGCCATAGCTGTTCTCTACTTTGCGTGTTGCGTGCTGCGTGTTGCGTGATGCGTGCTGCGTGTTGCGTGCTGCGTGAGGGACGAACCACGTAACACGTAATACGTAGCACGTAACACGTAACACGTAGCCATCGGTTCACTTGCGTCCCAGCCGCTCCCA
>JAPKMV010001122.1 GCA_026645635.1 Caldilineaceae bacterium | reverse complement strand
GCGGAGCGTTGGCCACGGATCCGTTGGCTGACAGCGCGGCGACGATCCGCGATAGTTCCTTCACTGCCAACCGTGGCAACGATGGCACCGGGGCCATGCAGATCTACGTGGATCCACCAAACGGGATCAGCTTTGCCGTAACCATTGAGCGCACGCGCATCAACGCCAACACCAGCGGCAACCATGTCGGTGGGGTGGATGTAGATGCGCGCAGCGGCATGCTGTCAGTGACGATCACCGATAGTCGGCTGGATCACAACCTGGCCTCGGGCAATGCCGGCGCGTTGTCCATTGCCGCCTACAACAGCACCGCCACGCTCACCGTCAACCGCTCCACGCTGGACAACAACAGCGCCGGTGAAAATGGTGGGGCCATTCATTCCTTTACGGATGGTTCCGGCAACACGGAAATTGAGATAATCAACAGCACGCTGAGCGGCAATCGGGCGGGCGACAACGGCGGCGCCATCAACTTGGAAACCGGCTCGCTCACCCTGTACAACGTCACCATCACTGAGAACGAAGCCAATACCAATGAGGACTTCGGCGACGGCGGCGGCATCTACGATGCAACCGACGCAGTGACGGTAGGCAACTCCATCATCGCTGGCAACGCCGGCGCTGCCAGCCCAGATGTGGCGGGCGACTTCGACAGTGACGGCTATAACTTCATTGGTAACAACAGCGGAAGCACGGGTTTCAACGACGGTGCAAATGGCGATCAAGTAGGCAGCGGAGCGTCGCCCCTTTCCCCAGCGCTCGGTCCCCTGCAAGACAACGGCGGCTTCGCCCCCACCCATATGCCACTGGCCGGTTCGCCTGTGCTGGATGCGGGTCTGGGCGGTGGTTTGAACGGACCTATCACCGACGAAGATCAGCGCGAGGAGATGCGTCCACAGGATCTGGCTGCGTAAGCGCAGCCGGTGGATCTGACCATCACCAAATCGGTGACGCCCACGGTGGCCGCGCCCGGCGACGCCATCACCTACACGCTGCGCTTTACCAACACCAGCGCGGTCCTGGCGGGCGGCGTGACCATCAGCGACAGTGTGCCCGCGCAGTTATCAGTGATCAGTGATCAGTCATCAGTGGGCGGTGGGGCGACGATCACGCGCACGAGCGACGCGCCGGATCTGGCGTGGAGCATTGACAACCTGCCTGGCGGCGCGAGCGGCGTGATCACTGTAAGCGGCGTGCTCAGCGACAGCCTGACGCTGCTGGGGACGACGATCACCAACACGGCGATCATCACCACCGATTTTGAGATCGACGGCAGCGACAACGTGGCTGAGGCGGTCCACGCGGTGGGGCGCTGTTTCGCCAGCCCCAACGGCGGCGGCACGGTCTTCGCCAGTCTGGATGGGGCGGCGGTGCAGTCGGCCATCGACGCCGCGAGCGCGGACGGCGAGGTGCGCATTGCCGGCTATTGCGCCGGGCCGCAGACCTACGCCGGCTCGGATCAGATCGCCTACGTGGGCAAGGATCTGACCCTGCGCGGCGGCTACACCCTCACCGATTGGCTGACCAGCGATCCCACCGGCAACCCCACTACGCTGGATGGCGAGGACAGCGGGCGCGGCATTGTCATCACCGATAC
>JAPKMV010001121.1 GCA_026645635.1 Caldilineaceae bacterium | reverse complement strand
TCCGTGCAGGTGGGCGCCGGTGGCCAGCTGATCGTCGAACTGTCCGGCAATCCCACCACCGGCTACGCCTGGCAGGTTGTCGCCAACGACGAGTCGATCCTGCTGCCCACTGCCTACGAATTCACGCCGGACTCCGACGCGGCGGGCGCCGGCGGCGTGGAGAAGTTCACCTTCCATGTGATGGCGCCGGGTGCGGTCAACCTGGATCTGGTCAATAGCCGCCCGTGGGAGACCGACACACCGCCCGCCAAGACCTTTACGTTGGCGGTGGAAGCCGTCGCTGAACCCGCGCCCGACAACGCCATGATCACGGTGGGGGCGGCGGACAACGGCGGTGCGGTCACGCTGCTGCCGGGCGCAGTGCTCCTGGTGAGCCTGGACGGCGCGGCCGACGGCATGTGGATGCTCACCCAGGGCGACGCCCTGGTCGCGCAGCCGCTGGGCGACTGGCAGGCCGCGCCCACTGCGGCGGATGCCACGCAGGCTACGTTCCAACGCTCCTTCCTGGGCGTGGGGCCGGGTGCGGTAGATCTCCAGTTTGAGTTCATGAATGCCGACGGCAGTATGGGCGAGGACGTGTTCGCCGTCACCGTGGACGTCCTGCCCCAGGAGCCGGGCAGCAGCGGCGCGGTGGTGGTCGGCGAAGGGGATGCCGGCGGCGCGTTCGACCTGGTCACGGGCGACACGCTGGTCGTGCGCGTGCCGGGCAATCCCACCACCGGCTATGACTGGCGCGTGGTGAGCGCCAACGACGCGCTGCTGCCGTCCGCGGGCGACCCGACCTACGCAGTGGACAGCGACCTGACCGGCGCGGGGGGCGTCTACACCTTCCGCTTCCTGGCCAAAGCCGCCGGCGAAGCTGCGGTGCAGATCGCCGAGTTTGCGCCCGGCGCGGACGACCCGGACCAAACCCTGGATTTCAACGCCACGATCGCCGATCCCGCGCCGCTGACGGGCAACACTGTCGTAGCAACGGCCGACGACAGCGGCAAGGAGATTGACGTCGCCGCGGGTGACTGGCTGGATGTCACGCTGGAGAGCAACCCCAGCACCGGCTACCTGTGGGTGGTGACCGCCAACGACGGTGCGGTGCTGCGCCTGCTGCCGGAGAGCGGCTACACCGCGTCGGGTGACATGCCCGGCTCGGGCGGCGTGCAGCGTTTCGCCTTCCGCGCCCTCCAGCCCGGCGCCGTGGACCTGACCATCGGCCACTTCCCGCCGGGAGTCGACACGCCGGAGCAGGTGGTGGAATACGCGGTGACAGTGGAGTAGGGGGTGGATTTTACTTCACAATTCAGACTTCACAATTCACAATTCAGACTTCAAAATTCTGAATTGTGAAGTCTGAATTGTGAATTGTGAAGTGGACAGCCGCACCTTGTGCGCGCGGCAAAGGAGATGCAAGACATGGCAAACGTAACCCATGATCTGCTCGACCAGCCCTACGCCATCGAGTATTACTACACGGCGAAGTGGGGCTACACCGACGAGTTTATTGCGCTTTTCAGGAAGAACCATTTGCCCGTGCTGCTGAAGCAAGTGGAGAGTGGGCGCTTTTTATCGGTGACGTGTACACGGCCACGCTATCACACCACCGA
>JAPKMV010001120.1 GCA_026645635.1 Caldilineaceae bacterium | reverse complement strand
CCGCACGTAGCGACGATCGAACCACCTGACGGAGCACAGTCATGGCCTTCAGTACCGGCAACGACAGCGGCACGCCGATGTCCGAAATCAACGTCACGCCCCTCGTGGACGTGATGTTGGTGCTGCTCATCATCTTCATGATCACGGCACCGCTGATGTCGCACAAGACGAAGGTCGAGCTGCCACAGGCGAACTACGAGACGCGCGATACGGAAAAGACGCCACCGACGCCGCCGATCACCATCGCCGTCACCGAGGAAGGTCGTTACTTCTTCAATGACGAGCCGGTGACCCGCGAGCTGCTGGAAAGCCGACTGTCCGTGGAAGCGCAGAAAGTGCCGCAGCCCTCGGTCAACATCCGTGGCGACAAGACCGTTCGTTATCGCTTCATCAACGACGTGGTCAACATCGCCCAGGCCCAGGGCATGCGTCAGGTCGGCTTCGTCGCCACCCGCGAACGCAACTGATTCGGAGACAGACGCATGGCATTCGCATCCAACTCCGGTGGCGGCCCGATGGCCGACATCAACGTCACGCCCCTCGTGGACGTGATGCTGGTGCTGCTGATCATCTTCATGGTGACCGCGCCGATCCTGTCCTATCCGATCGACATCGACCTGCCCCAGCGCACGAGCAATCCTCCGGAGAACCCGAAGGAACCGCCGCCGCCGGTCAAGCTTCGCATCGACCAGGCCGGTACGGTCTACTGGAACGACAGCCCGACCCCGGTGTCCGCATTGCTCAACATGATGCAGGCCGAAGTCGAGCGCGATCCGACCAACCAGCCCACCCTCGAGATCGATGTCAACGAGGAAGCGCAGTACGAAACGCTTGCGAAGGTCCTGGCCCAGGCCAAGGACGCGCAGATGAAGAAGATCGGTTTCGTCAAGAAACCCTGATCCTGAAACAATCGCAAGAAAAGGCCGGCGCCGGACCTGCAGCCTGCCGCCCGCCCAGAACGACTTGAACCAATTCGACGCCGCCCTCCGGGGCGGCGTTTTTTATGCGCGATCACCCGGATTTTCGGGTGCAAACGCTTGTCGACCCCGTTCCGCCGGGCGTAACGTTGGAAGCGTCACCCCAAGCAGAGGAGCGGCGCCATGGCTTTCGCACAATCCCAGACGCGTGACCGGACCCTGGCCGAAATCAACATCACCCCGCTGATCGACGTGATGCTGGTGTTGCTGGTGATCTTCATGATCGCGGCGCCGGTGTTGACCAGGGACATCCCGCTGACGTTGCCTCAAACAGATCCGAACCCCAAGCCTGTCGTCGTTCCACCGCCCCCGATCGAGCTGCGCATCGATGCCGTCGGCGAGCTGACGGTCGCGGGTGCGCCGGTTGCCCTCTCCGAACTGGCTTCGGTGCTGCGCACGGAACGCGAGCGGCTCACGGGGCAGAAGGTGATCCTGAGCGTGGAAGCGAGCTACGACGTCGACTACGAGGTGGTGGCCAAGGTGCTCGCCACCGCACAGAACGCGGGCATGTCGAATATCCGCATGCGTTGAAGCGATGCGAGCAGACACACTGCACCAGAAACAGCACGGGCGGCCCAGAGCCGCCCGTGTTCGTTCGTGTACTGGTATTCGTCTGCTCAGCGAC
>JAPKMV010000111.1 GCA_026645635.1 Caldilineaceae bacterium | reverse complement strand
CAATTCGTGACCAAAGAAATCTGGCCGCTGAATAGTTACTGAAGTGCAAGGACTTCCCATGCCTCACCGCACCCACGTAATCGGTTCTGCCGGCAGCGGCGCCACCAGCGGCGCAGCATACTCCACAAACGCGGCGGTCACGTCGATCCCGGAATCCGCAATGAACTCCGCGGGCAGCCGCCGCTCGCGCCCGACCACTTCGGCCACCGGCGCCAGTTCCGTGCGCCAGGATGCTCCATCCAGCCGGACGCCCACCATGACGCCGGTGTGCCCCGCCTGCGCCGCGGCCAGCCCTGCCGCGCCCACTCCCGCAGCGATCTCCCGATCCAGCGGGCTGGCCAGCGCCGCACTGGCGCGCTGCGCCGTGTTGAGGCGAAGCTGGCGGCAGCGCAGTCCCAGCGTCTGCTGCACCATCTGCGCCACCGCAGCGCTGACGCCCGCGGCCATGCTGAAGACGCGCTGCCCCGACGGATCCTGGCTGGCGGCGCCGCCCATCTCGGCGTAGTAGCGCCCGTCGTGGGTGGCCACCCCCTCGGCCGCGGCGATGACGCAGATGCCGTGCGCGGCGTAGGCGCGGTCGATTGCCGCCAGCGGCGCTTCCGGGAAGAGGAGAATGTGCGGCGGGTCGCCGGCAGCATGGCGCGCCAGCGCCGTCGCCGCGGTGAGCCAGCCGGTGTGCCGACCCATCGCCTCGATGATCGCGACCTGGTCGAAGCCGGCCATGGCGCGCAGGTCCAGCCCGATCTCCTGTGTGGTGATGGCCAGGTAACGCGCGGCGCTGGCGTAGCCCGGCGTCACGTCGCAGCCGGGCAGGTCGTTGTCGATGGTTTTGGGGATGCCGATCACCCGGAGCGGCGAGTGCTGCGCCGCGGCTGCGAGTTTGCCCACCGCGCCCATGGTGCCGTTGCCGCCGATCAGACAGAGCGCGTCGATCGGCGCGTCCAGCAGCCGCGGGATCAACGCCGTCAGTTCGGCGTCGCTGGGACGATAGCGGCCGCCGCCCAGGGCCGCGGCCGGCTGCTGCGCCAGGCGCGCAAGCTGGGCCGCAGGGGTCGCGGTCAGCTCGACCCAATCGCCGCTGACCAGTCCGCCGAGGCCGTGGCGCGCGCCCCACAGACGGCCGCCGCCGGGCAGCGCCTGCCACGCCGTGATCAGCGCGGCCAGCGAGGTGTTGATGACTGGGGTGGGGCCGCCGCATTGGGCGATGAGTGTGTTCATTGCGCCCAAAGATGCGCGTATTTGAGGCCGCTGCCGGTGTTGAAGAGCACCACCTGCTCGTCCGGTTTGATCCAGCCTTGTTCGAGCAGGCGAATCTGCGCGGCGAGGGTGGCGGCGCCTTCCGGCGCGGGGAAGATGCCCGTCTGGCTGCCCATGACGCGGGCGTAGTGGAGCATCTCTTCGTCGGGCACGGCCAGCGCAGTCCCGCCGCTCTGACGGATGGCGCGCAGGATCAGAAAGTCGCCGATGGCGATGGGCACGCGCAGCCCGTCGGCCACGGTCTTGGCGCCCTGCCAGAGTTCGGCGTGCTCGACACCTTGCTCGAAGGCGCGCACGATGGGCGCGCAGCCCGTGCTCTGCACCGTGACCATGCGCGGGCGTTCGGAGCCGATCAGCCCCATCTGCTCCATTTCGTCGAAGGCCTTCCACATGCCCACCATGCCGGTGCCGCCGCCGGTCGGGTAGATGATCACGTCGGGCAGTTCCCAGTCAAGCTGCTCAGCAATCTCGTAGCCCATCGTCTTCTTGCCCTCGATGCGGTACGGCTCCTTGAGTGTGCTCACGTCGAACCAGCCGTGGGCGGCGACGCCTTCGCGCACCTTGACGCCGCAGTCGTTGATCAGCCCGTCGACCAGGGTGACGTTGGCGCCCAGTTCGCGGCATTCCACCTGGAAGAGGTTGGGTACATCCTTCGGCATGTAGACATGGGCGGGCAGGTTGGCGGCCGCGGCGTAGGCGCTCATGGCGCAGGCGGCGTTGCCCGCGCTGGGGATGGCCAATTCCCTGGCGCCCAGTTCGTAGGCGCGACTCACCGCCATCACCAGGCCGCGCGCCTTGAAGGAAGCGGTCACGTTCAGCCCCTCGTCCTTGATGTAGGTGTTGGGGCAGCCGATGGACTCGCCCAGGCGCCGGGCGTGGTGGAGCGGCGTCCAGCCTTCACCCAGGCGGAGTTGCGCCCAGTCGTTCTGCACGGGCAACACCTCCTCATAGCGCCAGAGACTTGGCTCGCGGCGCTGCAACGCTTCCCTGGTCAGGGTCAACGCGGCCACCGCCAGGTCATAGCGCGCCAGCAACGGCTTGCCGCACTCCGTACACAGGTTGAGGAGTTGGTTGGGGTCGTAGGTCTTGCCGCAGAAGCCGCACTCAAGATGCGTGAGGGTGGAATTGGTCTGTGCCATAGGAACTCCCTGCTTGGATCGGCGATTATATGTGAGCGAATGCTTGTGAACAATGCTGTCTGCAAACAGGATTATACCTTGCATCGGCTCTGCGTGACCATGAGCAACGCGGGTGTGCGCAACAAACGTGGCATAATACCGAACTATGAAAACTCTGCCTGGTTTCCTATTCGTTATGCTCTTGTTGCTCGCTGGCGCCAATGAACTGGCGGCGCCCCGCGTGCTGGCGCAGTCGCAGCCGCTCACGCTGCCACCCGGCTTCATCCAAGAGGTGATCGCCCAAGATTTGGGGCCGGCGACGGCCTTTGCCATGACTCCAGCAGGAAGCGTGTTGATTGCGCGCAAGCATGGCTCGGTCAAGGTCGTAAAAGATGGCAACGTGCTGGAAAGCCCTTTTATCGACATCAGTGGGCAGACCAATACCTATGGCGACCGTGGCTTGATGGGCATCGCGCTGCATCCCAGTTTCCCCAACCCGGCCTATGTCTACCTTGCCTTTGCCTATGACCCGCCAGGCGCCGCCGGCCACGACCCCAGCGGCGCCCGCGTAGCCCGGGTGATCCGCGTCGAAGCCGACCCCACCAACCTGGATCGCCATCTGCCTGGCAGCGAGGTGGTGCTGCTGGGCGCCAATGGCTCCTTTGACACCATGGGCAACCCCGACAAAGGCGACCGCGCGCCTTTTAGCTGCACCGGCGAGGACGGCGTCCCGCTGCGCGATTGTCTGCCGGTGGATGGCCCTTCGCACACTGTGGATGGACTAGCCTTTGGCCCAGACGGTGCGCTGTATGTGTCCACCGGGGATGCAACCTTGCAGCCGGAAGCGAGTGTGCGCGCGCTTGACATCGACAGCCTGGCAGGCAAGATTTTGCGCATCAACCCGATCACGGGGAAGGGGTACGCCGACAACCCATTTTTCGACGGCGATGCGGGCAGCAACCGCTCCAAGGTCTATGCGCTGGGGCTGCGCAACCCGTTCCGCTTCACATTTCAACCAGGCAGCGGGCGCATCTTCATCGGCGATGTGGGCGGGGAACGGTGGGAGGAGATCAACCGAGGATTTCCCGGCGCCAACTTTGGCTGGCCGTGCTTCGAGGGCGCGGCTCGCCTGAGCAACCAACCTGAGTGCGGCGCCCTCTTTGGCAATGAGCGCCTTGTCACCCATGCCCTCTATGCGTACCCGCATGAGAGCGCCTACAGCGCTGCCATCGGCGGCGACTTCTACACGCACACGCAATTTCCCGCATCCTATCAGGGCGCGTACTTCTTTGCCGACCACAACCGCGCCGCCATCCTGGCCATGACCTTTGGCGCCGACGGTGAAGTCGCCGTGCGCGAGTTTGCCGGGAATGCGATTGCACCCGTTCAGATCACCGTTGGCGCTGACGGTGCGCTCTACGTCCTCTCGTTTACACGCGGCACACTGACGCGCATTCGCTACACAGGCGACGGCAATGCGCCCCCGCTGGCCAATGCGGCCGCCGCGCCGGCCAGCGGCCCGGAGCCGCTGGAGGTCGCCTTTTCCAGTGCGGGCAGCGTCGACCCAGACGGGGGGAAACTCGCTTACGATTGGCAGTTTGGTGACGGCGGCGAGAGCCGTGACGCCAATCCTGTCTACACCTATGTTGCGCCGGGAGCATATCAGGCGCGGTTGACCGTGACCGACCCGGACGGCGCATCGGCCCAAGCCGAGGTCGCTATCTACGTGGGCGGCAGCGCGCCCACTGTGCGCATCCTGGCCCCAGCGGATGAGAGCGCATGGCGCATCGGTGAGCCGGTGCCGCTGCTGGCAGAAGCGCATGATGCTGAGGATGGCCGGTTGCAGGGCGCCAGTCTCCGGTGGGATGGCAAATTGCTCCACAATGACCATGTGCACATCGACGCGTTGCATGCCACCGGTGAAGCAGCCACCTTCACCTTTGAACCGCATGGAACCAACACCTCGATTGAGCTTTGCGTGACCGCAACGGACGCAGACGGGCTACAAGATAGCGCATGTGTGAATTTTCGCCAGGCGCCCACATCATCCGTGGCAGCCGACACCACGGACGCGTCGCCTGCGGCTCAGTCACCGACAACCGAACCGGCGCCGACGCCGCTCGCCACGTCTGAGCCGAAAGGTGCGGACAGCGGGGACGATAGTCTGGTTTCAGCCGGCAGCACGACTGGCCGCATTTTGCGCGAGATCTGGTGGGATCTGGCCGGCGCCGCTGTCCGTGATCTGGTGGATGACCCGCGCTTTGCAGGTAAGCCGGACGTGGTCGATTCTCTCTCTCGGTTGGACAGCAGCAGTCTGGGCAAAGATTACGGCGTGCGCATCCGCGGTTACTTGCACCCGCCGGTCGATGGCGACTATCGCTTCTGGATTGCCAGCGACGACAGCAGCGAACTGTGGCTCAGCACCGATGGGGATGCTCGCAACAAGCGTTACCTGGCGGGTGTCTCCGGTTGGACGCCTCATCGGGCTTGGGATCAGACGGGTGGGCAGGCGTCGGCGCCGGTTGCGCTGGAGGCGGGCCGACGCTACTACATCGAGATCCTTCACAAGCAGGCTGATCAAAAAGACAGCCTCAGCGTGGCGTGGCAGATTCCCGGTTACGAACGCACTGTGATCGAGGGCTCGTATCTGTCGCCATGACGCTTCACCGTGGTCACGAATTGCACGAATTTGGACGAATTTCTACGAATCTAACTTGTCCATGCATCCGGGTTGACGACATCCGCCGGACGTTCGCCGCGGAAGAAGGCCAGCAGCCGCTCCACGGCCATGCGCTCCATGCGCCGCCGACCCTCCCCGGTGACGGACGCACTGTGGGGTGTGGCGATCACGGCAGGATGGTTGCGCAGGCGGCTGTCCGCTGCCGGCGGCTCCGGGTCGAAAACATCCAGCCCAGCGCCGGCCAGGTGGCCGTCGTCCAGCGCGGCCAGCAGCGCGGCCTCGTCCACCAACGACCCGCGCGCCATGTTCAAGAGATAGGCGCCGCGCTTCATCGTCGCCAGACGTTCCCGGTTCATCAGCTTGACCGTCTCCGCCGTGGATGGCGCGTGCAGGCTGAGGAAGTCGGCCTGGGCGATCACATCGTCCAGCGGCAGCAGGGTGACGCCCAGCGCCGCGGCCTGTTCGTCGCTCAGGAACGGGTCGTAGGCGACGATGCGCATCTCCAGCCCGAGCCGGCAGATGGCGGCAACGCGGCGGCCAATGCGCCCCAATCCGACCAGGCCCACCGTCTTGCCCTGCACCTCGTCGCCCACCAGCGCGCCGGCGCGCGGCCCCCACTTGCCTGCAGCCAGGTTGTCGTTGCCCTGCTTGAGCCGCTTGGCCAGCGCCAGCAGCATGGCAACCGTGTGCTCGGCGGTTGACTCGGTGGGGCCATCGGGCGTGTTGGTGACGATGATGCCGCGTGCGGTGGCCGCGGCCAGGTCGATGTTGTCTACGCCGATGCCCGTGCGCGCGATCAGGCGCAAGTTCGGGCAGGCGTCCATCAGCGCGGCGTCATAGCGCAGCAGCGACGAGGCGATCATCGCCTGCGCGGGCGCGGCGTTGCTGTAGACTGGGGCCGCGGGCGCCAGCAGGATCAGCGTGACATCCGCCGGCAGCAGCGCCAGCGTCTCGGCGAAAAGCGGCGCTTCCAGCCAGAGGTGGGTGAGGGTGGGTGTGGTCAACGTGGCTCCTATCAAAATCCTACGCGGGCGCAACCCCGATCAACACCTTGGTCGCAACAATGAAACCAGTATAGCACAAACGAGCTAAACCACCGAACTATAATCCCAGAGTATGCCGCAAAGCTGTATCCACACTTATCATCGGCACGGAGCCAATTACACGATTGATCTCACGGCTGACGATCGTCGCCAGGTTGTCCGTCATCACAACTGAGTCGGCCAGCAAGCCGGACTGGCGCCCTCCCTCCGTGGCAAGTGAAATCGTTATGCGGCTGGGATGACCGGCGCGGCCAGTATTGCTGGTGATCATGGCAACAATGACTTGCGCGAGACCAGTCTGCAAATTGTCAGCCTGGACGATGAGCGCCGGGCGAAGTTTGCCTGTGCGCAGATTGGAATCAGGGAACAGCACAAGGACAATGTCACCGCGCCTGTAGGCTGGCTTTGACGGCGTCGTAGTTGTCATATACATCCATTTCGGGGTTTTCCCAGTCATCGGCAAAGGCCGCCAAACGAGCGCGCAAATCGGCAGCATCTGCTTCGTCGATGCCTTGGTCGCGTAAATCCACACCAGCAGCATTGAGGAACGTCACCAGAACCGGCGTCTCCTCGCGCACGTTCGCCGGGGTTTTCAACAGTTCGATCCTTCCATGACGATAGACGCCATGAAGCGCGGTCACCATTTGCCCTTTCCCTCCACGTCACAAGTGCAATCGGTCCACCTGCCTCGCTATTATAGCTTGACACCGAGCCAAGTCAACCGAGTGAAACCTGATGGGTGAGGAGATGAGGAGATAACATTATGCGTTCCCCTCACCTGTTCACCCCCTCACCCACTCACCTCGTCACCGCGCCGCCCACAACAGCCCGCGGCGCACGATCTCTTTGGCTTCCGGCACGTCGAAGTCTTTGGCGACGTGGCCCACCGAGGCGTAAAACACCCGCCCTTGCCCCCAGCGCCGCTTCCAGACCACGGGGATGACTGCGCCGTCGATCCAGTCGTGGTAGGTGGCGTCGAAGGTGGTCGTCGCCAGCACCTGGTTCGACGGGTCCACATGCATGTAGTACTGCTCGGAGTGCATGCGGAAGTCACTCAGCCCCGCCGTGATCGGATCCGTGTGGTCGATGATGTTCACCGTGTAGTCGATGATGTTGCCGGGGTGCGCCACCCACTGCCCGCCCACCATGAACTGGTAGTCCACACAGTCGCGGAAGGCGTCGGCCATGCCGCCGTGCCAGCCCGCAAAGCCTGTGCCGCGGTGGATCGCCGCCAACAGCCCTTGCACCTGCTCCTTGGAGATGGTGCTCATGGTGTAGACCTGGGAAATCAGGTCGTAGGTCGCCATCTTTTCGGTGTCCAGATACGCATCCAGCGTATCCGAAATTTCCACCGTGTACCCTGCTTCTTCCAACAGCGGCGCAAAGATGCCTACGCACTGCCGCGGCTCATGACCTTCCCACCCACCCCAGACCATCAATGCTCGTTTCATGTTGATTTTGTCCTTGCTTGCTCGAATGAAATTTGTGAAGTTTGAATTGTGAATCGTCAATTGTGAATTGTGAAGTGGCGCGGTGTGCCTATGCCTTGCCGAAGGGAGCATCCGGTGACAGCGGCGCCGGGCGCTCGCAGGTGCTCGCCAGGTGAATGGTGCGCTCTTCGGCGGCGGCGTCATGGAACGCCCACATCAGGTCGAGCACATGATAGGCCAGGTCGCCATTGGCGCGGTGAGCGCTGTCTGTGCGCAGCGCTGCGGCCATGTCCGCCACACCCAGCCCGCGGCTGTTTTCGGCATAGCCGTGGGTCAGCGCAACCTCTTCCCACTGGCCGCGTGCGCGCTTGATGCGCACCGGGCCGCCAAAGGTGTTCGGGTCGGGCACGCTCAGCGTTGCCTCCGTGCCGTAGATTTCGATGTGCGGATGCTCATGCGCGGGCACGTCGAAGCTGGTGACGATGGTTCCCACCGCGCCGCTCGCAAAGCGCATCAGCCCCGTCACATGGGTGGACACCTCCACGTCGATCACCTGACCGGCCAGTGGCTGGCTGGTGATGGTGCGCTGCGCCCGGCCCTTGCTCACCATGCCGCTCACCGCAGCCACAGGCCCCAGCAGGCTGACCAGCGCCGTGAGGTAATACGGCCCCATGTCGAACATCGGGCCGCCGCCCGGTTGATAGTAGAACGCGGGGTTGGGATGCCACGACTCGTGACCCGGCCCCATCATGAACGCCGTGGCCGCCACGGGTTGGCCGATGGCGCCGGCGTCGATCAACTGGCGGCAGGTCTGGATGCCCGCACCCAGGAAGGTGTCCGGCGCGCCGCCGACACGCAGCTTGCGCTCAGCGGCAAGGCGGAGCATCGCCTGCGCCTCGCCGCGCGTCAGCGCCAGCGGCTTCTCGTTGTAGACCGACTTGCCCGCGGCCAGCGCCGCCAGCGCGACCTCTCCGTGCGCGGCGGGGATCGTCAAGTTGAGCACGATCTCGATCGTGGGGTCGGCCAGAAGCTCCTCCACGGTGAGCACGCG
>JAPKMV010001119.1 GCA_026645635.1 Caldilineaceae bacterium | reverse complement strand
CTGGGCCTGGGCGCTGCGCTCTGGCACATCCGCCGGCCGGCCATGCGCCTGCTGCTGATCTGGCTGGCGGTGATGGCCACCCCCACCCTGTTTGCGGCGCAGGCGCCCCACGTGCTGCGTGGGATCGGGATGCTGCCGCCGCTGGCACTGCTCTATGGCGTGGGCGGCGGTGTGATCCTTGGCGTGCTGGCGCGCTGGCAGCGTTGGGCAGCGCCGGCCCTGGTGATCCTGGTGCTGGCGTTCTCCGGCGCGCTGACCTTCACCGACTACTTCACGCGCTGGCCGGCCAGCCACCGCTTTGGCGCAGAGTTCAGCATCGGCGAGCAATTGGCAGCCGACGCCATCGCCGCAGCGTGGGATGAAATTGCCGCCGGCCAGGCGCTGGTCGTCCCGCGTGACCTGCTGTTCACGCCCAATGTGCAGTTTGCCGTGGGCGAAATCGCAGTGCGCGAGGCCCCGCCCGGTGAGTCGCTCGACCTGGGCACGCACACCAGCGTCGCATACCTGGTGCAGGATGCGCCGCTCGCCGCGCAGTCGCTCTACTTGCTGCACGCGCGGGATGGTCAGGTCGTCGCCAGCCGGCTCTCCACGCCGCTAGGGCTGCGCAGCCCCACCCAAGTAGAACAACTGGCGCAGCGCCCGGTGCAGCAGATCTTGACCGCAACTCAGGCGGGCGGGAGCTGGCCCACCGTGCGCGCCGGCGTGCTCCCGCCGGATGCGCCCGAACTGGCGCCCGCACCGATCCGCTACCCGCTCAACGCCCGGTTCAGCAACGGCCTGACGCTGGTCGGCTATGATCTGGCGCCGGACCGCATCGACCCAGGCGGCGCGCTGCAACTCATGACCTTCTGGCGCAACGATGCGCCTGACGGCAAGCTGGATGTAAACGGCTTCGACCTCTTTGCCCATCTTGCCCTGCCCGATGGCCGCATCGTGCAGAAAAACGGCGGTTTGGGCGGAGCCTGGCCGCCCGAACGCTGGCAGCCGGGTGTTGTGTACGACGATGTGCGCATTCTCCCCGTGGCCGCAGACGCGCCGTCGGGGCGCGCCGACGTGGTGGTCGGTCTCTACGACCCATCGTCTCCGGCAGGCACGGTGCGCATCGGCATCGTCGACGCCAGCGGTGTGGTCGGCGCGGATCAGGTTGCCCTGGGCAGCGTGGCCGTGCAAGCGCCGCCGCCGTCCACGGACATGCAGGGGCTGACGCCGGTCGATGCCAGGTTCGAGGAGCGCATCGCCTTGCTGGGTTACGCGCTGGCGCCGGCGGCGGATGGCGGGCTGACGGTGGATCTGCTCTGGCAGGCGCTGGATCGGTCGCCAACCGACTACACAGCCTTCGTACACCTGCTCGACGCCAACGGCGCCATCGTCAGCCAGCAGGATCAGCCGCCCGGCGACGAGCTGCCCACGACCCGCTGGCTGCCCGGCGAGACACTGCGCACGACGGTCGCGCTGCCCCCGCCCTCCGAAGGCCAGGCTGGCGCACAACTGCGCATCGGCCTCTATGAGCCGGTGGGCGGACGCCAGTTGGCGGTGGCGGGCGCCAGCGCATCTGCGCCGACCTTTGTGCTGCTGCCGTTGACAGCGGAGACCGCGCCATGA
>JAPKMV010001118.1 GCA_026645635.1 Caldilineaceae bacterium | reverse complement strand
TCATCGCCGGCTGGCGGCCCGACCTGGTGGCGACCGATTTCTCGACGCCCATCGGTGTGGCGCTGGCCAACCGCAACCGGCTGCGCTGGGTGACGACCTGCACGGTGCCCTCGTGCATCCGCACACGCACGGGTGTGCCGATCTTCCTGGGCGGGCTGAGCCGGCCGCGCCACGTTGGCCACCGCCTGCGCGACTGGGGCGGGCGCGGGCTGCACGAACTGCTGCGCGGCGGGCTGACGCTGGCCTTTCGCGACCGCTGGCGGCGGCTGGGCATCCGCCTGAACCTGCCCAACGGCGGCGATGGCCTCTATTCCCCCTTCGCCATTCTCGGTCTGGCACCCCGTGAACTCGAATACCCGCGCACCGACTGGCCGCGACAACTGCACTGGGTCGGCCCGGTGGAGTGGTCCGCCGCGCCGCCGCTGGACGCCGTCAGCCGGCGCTTTCTCGAGGGCGCCGCGCCCACGGTCTTCGTCACCTTCGGCTCGGAGTGGTTCCCGGCGAAGGAGCGGATGCTGCGTCTGATCTGCCAGACGCTGAGCGGCATGGGCGTGCGCACGGTCGTCACGGGCGGCGGTGCGGTCGATCTCAGCGGCCTGCGCCTGCCCAACCTGCACATCCTGCCCTATGCGCCGTACCGGGAGGTGCTGGCGCGCGTCGATGCCGTGATCCACCACGGCGGCAGCGGCATCACCTATGCCACCCTGCAGGCCGGGCGCCCCGCACTGATCATCCCCGACGGCAAGGATCAGCCGGACAACGCGCAGAAAGTGGCGGAGATCGGCGCGGGGCTGCGCCTCAACCCGCGTGCGCTCACGTCGCCGCGGCTGCGTGGGGCCGTGGGCCGGCTGCTCCACGACGCGGGATACCGGCGCATGGCCGGGCAGATGGCCGACGCGCTCAGGGCGTACAACCCCGTGGCCGACAGTGTGAGTGCCATCGAAGCGGTGCTGGCAGAATGATGCGATCTCTATCTGGCGTGGTAAGATTGGAACTCAGTGGCGATCCTCAACGTGTCGCTGCCGAACAACCAAATTACGGATGCTGTGCTGAACACAAAAGGGAGCTATTCAAATGAGTGAGCAAGAGAAGTCGTCCGTTTATCACATCCTGGCCTTCACCTTTCCGGGCAAGCATCGCGCCGCCGAAGTCGCCAAGACCTTGAAGATCGGCGCCAAGGATGCCGGTCTCAAGATCGTGGCCGGCGCGGTCATCGAAGTGGACGAGCGGGGCAAGACCAAGGTGCGCCAGCCCGGTCGCGGCGGCATGGGCACGACGCTGGGCCTGGGCATCGGCACGGTGCTGGGGCTGGTCGGCGGGCCGGCGGGCCTGCTGGTCTGGGCGGCGGGCGGCGCGCTGATGGGTGGCGTCGCCGGCAAGTACCTGGGCCGCACCCTGCCGCAGGATGCGCTCAAGCAGCTTGGCCAGCAGATGGAGCCGAACAGCTCCGCCATTCTGGCGATTGCTGAAGACAAGAATGCCGAATCGGTCATCAACGGCATGGAGGGCTACAACGCCAATATCGTGACCTTCACCGTCGGCGATCAGCTCTCCGGTGAGATCGCCCAGTACGTCGCCGCCGACGTCGAACTGCCCGAAGAGGTCGACTG
>JAPKMV010001117.1 GCA_026645635.1 Caldilineaceae bacterium | reverse complement strand
CAGGCTCAGGCTGCCGCTGGGGATGGCTTCGACGTTGAGCTTGGTGGCATCGCCCAACTTCATCACCACACCCTCACCGTACTTCTTGTTCAGATTGGCCAGCGTTGTTTCCAGCGCCTTGATCTTGCCAACCTCAACCATATTGACCACTCCTTCTTGTTTGCTCTCGTCGCGTTTGCCTTTGGGCGCAGCCATGGGACTCCTCCTTCGTCGTCCTTGATCCAGGGGGCAAAATCAAGTTCGTCGCCCCAACGTTGATGAATGAAAGTAGTTTAGCACATGTGTTCTAGCCTGTCAATCGCAGATTTGTGCACTTGCATTTTTTGCGTCTGAACCGTGCCAACTTATAATCCGCATCGTCATCGTAGAGCGATTGGCGCCCACTTTGCGAATGACGCCCACTTGCCGGTCAGTTCACCGTTCCCACACCGATTCAAACCACACGATCAGCCGAACCTTCAAACACACTGGAAAAGATTGTGTATCGCAAGAAATTGAACCGAGCCTGGGAGACACTGAGAGCGATGCCCATGCCGGCCATCGCGTCGGATCGCCTGGTCGACCTGCACAACGACTTGACCCACTACGACACAGTCGTTTCAAAGGAGGTCAGGGAGTTCTTGCGCGGCGGCGCAGTCAATCGCAGCCGTCTCGTCGTCGATCAGGAATTGGAGGAATCGCTGCGCCTCTTCAAGGCTGAAAGCCAGGCTGAGGTGGAGTGCCGGCGCGATCTGCTGCGCTACAAGCGGCGCATCGACGACATCGTGCGCGAGTTCAGCCGTCTGCTGGACGAGCGTCCTGCTGCCGCGGCGCGTGTCACCAGCATAAGCCAGTAACATCGTTTCCCTCTATTCCGCAAGATCAGCATCGCGCGCCATCATCTCCGCCGTGCTCTCGCGGCGTTGGATCACCTGGGCGCGACCGTCACGCAGCCACAGCACTGCCGGCCGCCGCGCACCGTTGTAGTTGCTCTGCATGGCCAGGTGATAGGCGCCGCTCACCGGCACGGCCAACAGTTCACCGGGTGTCAGCACAGGCAGCGGCAAGCCCTCGATCAACACATCGCCGCTTTCGCAATATGGCCCGGCCACCCAGACCGGCGCGCCGACCGGCCGCGCCACGTTCGTCACCGGCAGAGCAGAATAGCGCGCACCGTAGAGCGCGGGCCGCGGATTGTCGGCCAGCCCACCGTCGATCATCACCCAGCGCCGCCCCGGCGTCTGCTTCACCGCGCCGACCCGATAGAGGGCGACGCCGGCGCGCGCCACCAGGCTGCGCCCCGGTTCCAGGTGCAGCGCGGGCAGCGGCAAGTTGCGCGCCCGGCAGCCCTGCACCAGCACCGCAGCGATGAACGCCACATACTGCGCCACCGCCGGCTGCGGCAAGTCGTCTTCGTGGTAGGCTACGCCCCAGCCGCCGCCGGGCGAAAGCGTCGGCGCAGTCCAGCCTGTCGTCTCGCGCAAATACACCATCAGATCGAGCACCGTCTCCAGCGCCGGGCCGATTGGCTCCGGGTCGTGGAAGTGCGACCCCTGGTGAAAGTGCAGCCCGGTGAGCGGCAACTCTGCGGCGTGGCAGTGGCGCACTGCGGCGACCACTTCTTCCGGCGCCA
>JAPKMV010001116.1 GCA_026645635.1 Caldilineaceae bacterium | reverse complement strand
ACGCCATGCTGGAAGCTGCCCAGGCCGCCGACGCCGACAGCTTTGTGAACAACATCCCGGAAGGCTACGATGCGACCGTCGCCCGCCGCGGCGCCAACTTCTCCGGCGGCCAGCGCCAGCGGTTGTCGATTGCGCGCGCCCTCGCCACCAACCCCAAAATCCTGATTCTCGACGACAGCACCAGCGCGCTCGACCTGGCGACCGAAGCGCACGTGCAGGGCGCGGTGCAGGAGCTGATCGGCCAGACCACCAAGCTCTACGTGGCGCAGCGCATCAGCACCGTGCTGACCGCCGACAAGATCGTGCTGCTCGACGGCGGCAGGCAGGTGGGCATCGGCAAGCACAACACCCTGGTGAAGGAAAGCCAGCTCTACCGCGACATCTGCATCTCGCAGCTCGGCATGGTGCCGGAACTGCACGAAGACGCGGCCAGCAGTCACGGCAAGGAGAAAGCGCAATGAGCACATCCACCCAAGGGCAGGCGGCTAAAGACCCGCGCCAGAGTGCGCCCGCAACCCACAAGCTGCCGATCATCAAATTGATGCGCCGGCTGATGGGCTACATCACCGCCAGCCGCGGGCGCTTCTGGCTGGCGATGCTGCTGGTGCTCGTTTCGGTGCTGCTGGCGGCGCTGCTGCCCTATCTGATGGGGTTGGCGATCAATATCATCGGCGGGCAGGGTGCGTATGCAGACCTGCTCGGCATCCTGGTCGCCATGGTCGTGGCGTCGGTCGTCATGTGGCTTACCGGCTGGTGGCGCAACCGCATCATGGCGGCGCTGGCGGAGGAGGGCTTGAACCGCCTGCGCAAGAACCTCTTCGACCACATCCAAACCCTGTCGCTCAACTTCTTCGACCGCCAGCCCATCGGCGAGCTGATGAGCAGCGTGACGAACGACATGGAGGTGATCGGCAACTTCTTCTCGCGCGGTCTCAGTCAGGCGATTACGGCGACGACGACCATCGTCATCGTCCTGGGCTTCATGCTCTTCCTCAGCGTGCCGCTGACGATCACGGCGCTGATCTTCCTGCCCTTCATGCTCGGCGTGGCCGCGCTCATGGGGCGCATCGCCGGGCCGGGCTTTGCCAAGCTGCAAGAGCAGCTCAGCGAGACCAACGGCTTCATGGAAGAGACGCTCGGCGGCGCCAAGACGCTCATCGCTTACCGGCAGCAGACGCAGGCCGGCGACACGATGGAAGACCTGAGCATCATCGCCCGCGACCTGGGCGCAAAGTCCTCGCTGACCGGGCTGGTCACCGGCCCGCTGGTCAACATCGCCCAGACTGCGCAACTGGCCTTCATTGCCCTGGTCGGTTCGATCCTGGCGATTCAGGGGTCGCTAGGCATCGGCATCGTCGTTGCGTTCCTCAACTACTCGGAGATGCTGCAAGGCCCGGTCCAACAGCTCAGTCAGATTTACAACGCCGTGCTCCAGGCGGCGGCGGGCGCACAGCGCGTCTTCGCTATCCTCGACGAGGCGGCCACAGTGCAGGACAAACCCAACGCCCAGGTGCTCAAGGATGTCGACGGGCTGGTCAGCTTCAAGGATGTCGATTTCAGCTACGTGCCGGGGCGCAAGGTGCTGCGCCACAACACCTTCGCCGCCAAGCCC
>JAPKMV010001115.1 GCA_026645635.1 Caldilineaceae bacterium | reverse complement strand
ACCGCCTACATGGCCGCGCCTTACCTGCTTACCAACGCCTATCTGCGCGGCGCACTGGGCGAAGTAGGCGCGCAGGCGCTGCTGCCCTGGATCTTCTGGAGCTTTCGCCGGCTGATGCGTGACCCTCGCCCAGCGCGCTTTGTGCTGCCGGCTGCGCTCAGCCTGGGCGGGCTGGCCGCCACCCACAACATCACGCTGCTCTTTGCGCCGCCCGTGCTGCTCGCCTACCTGCTGGTGATGGCGTGGCCGCAGTCTGGGGAGGGGCGAGGGGCGAGGGGCGAGGGGCGAGGGGTGGCGCAGCCCACAATTCACAATTCACCAACTGGGGGCGAGGGGCGAGGGGCGAGGGGGGAGGGGCGAGGCTTTGACGTGAGCTTAGCCGAACGGGCGAGGGGCGTCGGAAGCGGCTATCTACGCCGGCTGGCGTGGCCGGTGCTCGGCGGGCTGGCGGCGCTGGGCGTGAGCGCCTTCTTCTGGCTGCCGCTGCTGGCCGAACGCCAGTTTCTCTCTAACGTCGCCTTCGACATCGCTGCCACTTATGTGCTGGAGAACATCTGGACGGGGCTGAATTTCCTCGACCAGAGCCTGCGCTTTGAATACACGCTGAGCATCCCCTTTCAACTCGGTCTGGTGCAACTGGTGCTTGGCAGCGTGGGTTGGGCATTGTGGCCGCGGCGCGACCGCGAATGGTGGTTCTGGGGCGCGACCGGGCTGGTCGCCGGCCTGGGCATCAGCCAGGTGGCCGCGCCGCTGTGGCTGAGCAGCGACCTGCTGCTGATCGCCCAGTTCCCCTGGCGGCTCTTGACGATCGTCTCCTTGCCGCTGGCGCTCTTTACCGGCGGCGGTCTGCTGCGCCTCCACCGGACAGCGCCGCGCTGGGTCGCGACCGTGGGGCTGCTGGCGCTGATCCTGTGGGCAAACCGGCTGGATGGCGACCTGCTCAAGCCGTTGATCACCGACAACCGCAACCTGGATCTGCCCCAAGTGACGCAGTTCGAGCTGGACACCGCCGCCTATGGCACGAGTTCCGCCAGCGAGTTCATGCCGCGCTGGGCCGCGGACGGCCTCTTTGCCCCGCGCCCACCGGTCTCGGCCGCGCCCGTGACCTCATCCCTGACGCTGACTGTGACCGCAGCCGGCCCGCTGGCGCTCACTGCACAGGTCAATGCGACGACGCAGACCCCGCTGGAGCTCACCACCTTCTATTTTCCCGGTTGGGCGGCCACACTGGACGGCGCTCCCCTGCCTGCGCGCCCCAGCCCGGATCGGGGTCTGCTCACCGTGGACATTCCCGCGGGGGAGCATGTGCTCGTGGTGGAGTGGACAGGCACGCCGATGCAGCAGGCAGCCGCATGGATCTCCCTGGCGACACTGGCGCTGCTGACGGGGTGGTTGGGGATGGGGGGGATGGCTCACGCAAAGGCGCAAAGACGCAAAGACGCGGGGGATTTGGCTCACGCAAAGGCGCAAAGGCGCAAAGACGCGGGGGATTTGGATCACGCAAAGGCGCAAAGACGCAAAGACGGCCCGCCCCTCGCCCCTCGCCCCTCGCCCCTCCTCGCCCTCCTCCCCGCCGCGCTCCTGCTCTTTGGCCTGGTCGCCACGCTGCGCAC
>JAPKMV010001114.1 GCA_026645635.1 Caldilineaceae bacterium | reverse complement strand
GGTCGGCGTCGGCGTTGGTGTGCGCGATGGCGTCGGGGTCGATGTAGCGGTCGGGGGCGTCTGCTGCTCGCCCCAGAGCCGGCGCAGCAGCGTCATCTTGTCCGCCCAGACGGTCGTCCAGTCATCCTGCAAGATGCCGCCGGTGTCGCCGCTGTTGGCGTTCCACGACCAGTAGAAGGTGCTGCGCATCTCTTTGGCGATGAGCCAGTCCACCAGCGCGTCCTGCCAGACCCTGTCCTTCGGGTCGCCGCCGTGGCCATAGCGCCCGCCCCACTCGCCGATGACGACGGCGTAGGCCGGTGCGAACTGGCCAAAATGCTGCTCCCAGATCGCGGGCAGGTTGGCCGGGAAGTTGGCCGCGGCGAAGTAGGGCTGGGCGTAGACATCCGGGCCGTAGACGTGGGGCGTGAGCACGGTCTTGCCGGCGGGCAGCGTCAACGGCGTGCAGGCGAGCGGCTCCAGGTTGCCGCCCCACCAGTGGTTGATGGTGCTGCTGCACGCCGGATTCTCCTGGATGCCGGCGACGAAGATGAGCAGGTTGGGATTGGCGGCCAGCACCGCCGCGCCGGCCCGCTCTGCCGCAGCGTTCCAGTCGGTGGCTGGGTTGCCCACGCCCCAGGTTGCGGCGCCGTGTGGCTCGTTCTTGAGGTCCACGGCGAAGAAATGGGGCAAATGGGCGTACCGCTCCGCCACGAAAACCAGGTCGGCGATCCACTGCTGCTCGCTGTAGCTGTTCGTGTACCAGAGTTCGGAGATGGCGTTGCAGTCGGGGCGGTGGTGGTCAGCCAGGATGTACATACCCTGGGCGTCGAGTTCGGCCATCACCAGGTCGAGGATCTCCAGGCTGTTCTTGCCCGCCAGGTCGGGGTTGAGGCTGTAGTTGATGCTGCTCACGCCGGCGCCCTGGAGCGTCGCCGGGCAGAAGGGCAGGCGCACGGCGTTGAAGCCCAGGCTCTTCATCTGTGCGATCATGTCACGCCAGTTGCGCGCCCAGAGGCCGTGCACCACGTGGTCGCCGGTCTCGAAGCCGAACCAATTGACCCCGCGCAGTTGCACGGGGGCGCCCTGCGGGTCGTAGATAACGCCCGCCTGCACCGTGTAGCCGGGCGTCTGTGCGCGGCTGACCAATCGCCCGGCGCCGGCCAGCGCCGCCGCGGCGAGCATCAGCGTTACCAGGACTGTGATCAGGAATCGGGTGCTCTGTTTGGAATAACGGTGTGAAGTGTACAAGTTTCCTCCTTTGAGCGGTGCGATGCGTATAGCGAGATTATCGCCAGCGCAGGGCCAAACCCCTCAACGCGGAGGCTACGTATTGCATCCGCTTCATATTTGCTTCACAACCGTGTGGCAAACTCAGTTGCGACCCGCGGGGGCGTATGCCAGGTGGAGGGCGAGAGTGTTTGGATCACGATAGACACGAAAGGTGCGAGAGACGCGAAAGGTGCGAAAGACACGAAAGCACCGCCGTCTTTCGTGTCTTTCGCACCTTTCGCGTCTTTCGCGATCCGGGTTCTTGCGTCCCCAACTTGAACGATTCTTGACAGGGTGAGGGGGTGAAAGGGTGACGGAAACGCACCCTATGCCCGCTCGAAGGATAGACCCGACCCGCGACGCGTC
>JAPKMV010001113.1 GCA_026645635.1 Caldilineaceae bacterium | reverse complement strand
CTTGATCCTTGAGCTTACCCGGCCAGCGCGTGATGCGCCCCTGCTCGTCCATCAGGTCGCGCAGGGCGGGCGGTGCGCCGGCCTGCACCTGGCTGAGCTGCTGGGCAGCGGCGGTTTCCAGCCCTACTGCCTGGGCGTTGCGACTGGAGAGCAACTGCTTCGTGAGGAAGATCAGCCGACGGAGACCGGCCGCGTCATAGGTGTAGAGTTTGTTGGCGTCGCCGGCGCGCCGTTCTTGCGCAAGACCCGCTCCCACCAGTTGTTTCAGATGGCGCGAGACGTTGCCCTGGCTGCCCGCCAGTTGCGCAATGATCTCCTGGGCGCGCTGCTCACCCTGCTCCATCAACAGTTCAAGAATGCGCAGGCGCGTCTCATCGGCGAGCGCGTGGAGCGGGCCGAGCACCTCGGCGCGGCGCAGCGGGTCGCGGCGCAGCAATTGCGGGTCGAACCTGCGCACAACCCAGAGCGTATCACTCCGGCCAAAGTGCGTGCAGTGAGACAGCAGATGAGGCGACCAGACCAACACGATCTCCTGGACGCCGGCCAGTTGCGCCAACGCCCGATTGTCCGGCTCCGTTTGCAAGAGAAAGCGCAGGGCGTCAAAAGGATCGGCGGCCTGCCAGTAGGGCTGGCTGAAGATCAGCTCGTTGATCGTGTGCGTCATCTTGGCGAGCTGGTGCGTGTGGCGTTGCCACTCGGCGGCCAGGTGCGTTGTCCAGAGGGTGTGCAGGTGATCGAGGATTTGGTCGCGCAGCGCGGCAGGGTCGGCCAGCCGTGCGGTGGCTTCGGCCTGCACCGCCGGGTCGGCGACGGTCTGCGCCGCCGCTGCCAGGCGTGACTGAAAGGCGGCTGGGGACGCGGCAGACAATGCGTCGAGATAGCTGGGGAAGTCGTCGTGCGGTTCTGTGGGCAGCAGCGCCGCGCCAAACGCAGCAAAGAGCAGGTGGTTGAACTGGCGCTGCTCTGGCGACAGTTGCACGGCCGTCTGTGCAATCCACGGCGCCGCGGCTACGTCGTCGGCGGTGAGCGCCCAGAGCGAGAGCAAGTGGTTCGGTATCGTCTCCAATGCGCCGCGGACCTGAACGGATGATGTATGTGGTGGGCGGAAAGGTGAAGCAGACATCGTTTCTCATCTCGCTATTATTACAATATGCGCATAATTGCAATAAAGCATATCACTGGCGTCATGCAGTGTCAATTGCGCATCGGGCGCATGCTTCAGATTGGGATGAAGGCGTTTGGAGCACGATATCCACGACATGGGGGCACGATATCCACGAGATGTACGAAAGACACGAAAGTCACCGGCGCTTTCGTGTCTTTCGCTCATTTCGCGACCTTCGTGATCCACATGCTTGCGCCTCCACCTTCAGCGCAAAGGCGCAGAGAACACACCTGTAGATAAGGCTTTGCCGTGATCGCGAGGTTCAAGCCCTCATCCGACCAACGCCTCGCCGGCCGGGTCGTGCGCGGCGTGGTTTGCACCTGCTCGCGCAAAGCTGCTTGTCGCGTAGCAGTAGGCGCAGCCAAACAGACACGTATCGTACATGCCGATGTCGCGGCTGGCCACGCAGCCACAAGCGGCGCGCTGGCTTGGATCTTTCTTCCCGTCGAGTTGC
>JAPKMV010001112.1 GCA_026645635.1 Caldilineaceae bacterium | reverse complement strand
CCAGCGCCAACCGTCCACCGGCCAGATCTGTGCGGCGCGCCAATGTCGGCACGGCGGGGTCGGCGTCCTCGAATTCGGCCATCGGCTGGCGGCCGTAGCGCAGTTGGAAGGCAGCCGCGTCGCGGGCAATCACATAGAGTTCGCCGGGCGCCAGGGTGGCGCCCGCGGGCAGCCGGTAAATGCCTTCGCTGCTGCCCGGCTGTTGTGCGTCGCCAATGTGCCAGCCATTCAGGTCGACCGGCTGCCCACTGGTGTTGTGGATCGCCACGAACTCGTCGCCGCTGCCCAGGTAGGCGAATTCTTCGATTTGCAGCGCGGCGGGCGCCGTCACAGGCAGCCATGCTGCGGGGAGCGTCGGGCCAGGCGTTGGCGTCGGCGGGGCAAAATAGCCTTGACCCGGCGAGCCGTAATCACCTGCCGAACCAGGCCACGGCTGCTGCGCCGTTGCCCAGATTGCGTCGGCCATAAGGCTTGTCCGTTCGAGGGAGGCCCCCGCGGTGGTTGCCAGCTCTGTCCCTTCACCCCACTGCACGCTGTCGGCCAACCGGCCATCGGGCAGTTCGAGCAGGAGTGCGTCGCTGCGGTTGGCGAGCGTCACGCCGCGGTAGGCGTAGTGCACAGGCGCGCCGCCGTTGCTTGCCGGGTCCGCAACGACACCCAACACTGCATAATCGCCCGGTTGCAGCCACAGGTCCGCGGCGATGCGATGGCGATCGCTGCCCGCATCGCGCAGCAGCCAATCGCGCAGGTTGACGGCTGTCGCATCGGCGTTGACGACCTCGATCCACTCGCCTTCGTCGTCGCCGACGGCCTGCGGGTTGGCCATGAACTCGCTGATGAGGATGCGCGGCGGCGGACCAGAGGGCGTGGGTGTGGTGGTTGGCAGCGGCGTGCCAGTGGGCGTTGGCGAGACTGACGGCGCCGGGGTGGCAGTTGCCGGCGGCGTCGGAGCTGGTGCATTGGCCGCGCCAGGGCTGCCCTTGTCGCCGGCGGAGCCGGGCCAGGGCGCCGCGGCGGGCAGCCATTGTACCGGAGTGACCAGGGTGACGCGTTCCAGCGAAGCGCCGTCGGGCGCCGGCAGACCGTGTTCGCTGCCCCACAGCACCTGGTCGATAATGGCGCCGTCCGGCGCCAGCAGCAGCAGCTCATCGCCGCTGTTGGAGAGGGCGATGCCGCTGTAGGCGTGCAAAACCGGCGCGTTGCCATTTTCGGTCGGGTCGGTGCTGCGCCCCAGCACCAGATAGGCGCCGGGCGCCAGCAGCAAATCCGACGGGATGCGGTAGTGTTCACTGCCCAGATCGGCCAGGCGCCACCCGTTCAGATTGACGGTGATCGTGAGCGGGTTGTGCACCTCGATCCACTCGCCCACGGCATCGCCCACAGCCTGCGGGTTGACCATAATCTCAGTGAGCAGGAGCGCTGGCGGCGCGCCAGTTGCTGGCGACGTCGGCGTAGGCAGGATGATCACGGTTGGCGTGGCGGCGATGGCGGTCGGCGACGGTGTTTGTGTTGGCGTGGGTGTCTTGGTTATCGTCGGCGTCCTGGTTGCTGTCGGCGTGCGCGTCGGTGAGGGCGTCTTGGTTGGCGTTGGCGTCCGACTCGATGTCGGCGTCCTGGTTG
>JAPKMV010001111.1 GCA_026645635.1 Caldilineaceae bacterium | reverse complement strand
CTTCCGCCGATACGCCTCATCCAGCCGCGTGTCGATGCGCTCGGCTTCTTCGTCGGGCATGTAGTTGGGGCCGCCGAGGGCGTAGCTCCCTTGCAGGATGCGCGCCCACTTGTCGGCCATGCGCAGGATGTTGAGCGCTTCCTGCGCGGTCTGCCCCAGGGCCGTAATGCCGTGGTTGACCATCAGCAGCAGCTTGGGGTTCTTGCCGTGGGCGTCCTGGTAGCGGCGCAGTTCGGCGCGTACGGCGTGTCCCAGGTAGAAACCGGGGTCGACGTAGGGCACGATTGCCGGATGGCGCCCGCAGACGACGATCCCGTCGGGGAAGAGCGGGCGCTTGAACGGCTCTGCGCCCAGCCGGCTGCACAGGATCATGTTGCACGAGTTGGGATGAGTGTGCGCCACCCAGCGCGCGCCCCCCTCCGCCAGCAGCACCGCGTGCATGAAGACCTCGGTCGATGGACGTTTGTGCTGCGGATCGACCAGCACGTCGGCCAGCGCCTCGCCCACCTCGACCTCGCTCATGTGGGGACGGTGGCTGTAGGCGAGCACGGCATCCATGCGCACCAGGCTGAAGCTGTCGGCGGTGGCGGTGGAGAGCGACGTACCCGACGCCTTGATCCAGAAGGCGCCGTCACCGGCATCGGCGCTGGTGTTGCCTTCGCCCAGAATCGCAAGCTGGCGATCTTCGCGGCCGGCCTCGCGGGAAAGTGTAATCAGGTCTTCGAGCAGTTTTTCGGTTGACATAGGGCGCCTCCATGACTTTTGTGTCACGCAAAGCCGCCAAGAAATGTCTTGTGCGCCTCGGCGACTCTGCGTGAGCTATTTTGCATCTGCCGATTTTTCGTTCCATTGTAGCCGATTCCGCAAAGCAATACAACACAATCGTAAGCATTGCGAAACGGGCAACGCGACTTGCGCAAAAACCACCCAAGTTTTATACTGCGTTTCAGCTTCGTACTCTTCCCAATTGACTTGATTCACCGTGCAACGGCGGCTTTGGATGTCTTGCGCACAGACGCACAGCTTTTCGGCTGAACGCGCAATATGCTGAGTACATCCAACCGTCGGCCAGAAGGAAAAGGAGATCCAAGATGGCATCGCAGCGGGCTGCCTATGAGTGGTTGGCCGAACAGTTGACGGCTGACGGCATCGACGTGGCGGCGATCATGGCCGCGCTCAAGCGCCAGCACATCGAGACGCCGAGCTGGGGCTATGCCAACAGCGGCACGCGCTTCAAGGCTTTTGCCTGGCCTGGCGCCGCGCGCACCACCCAGGAGAAGCTCGACGACGCGGCGATGGTGCACAAGATGACCGGCATCGCGCCCACCGTGGCCGTGCATATTCCGTGGGACAAACCAGCGGACGACGACTACACGGCGATGCGCCAGTATGCTGAGGCGCAGGGCATCCGCATCGGCGCGGTCAACCCCAATGTTTTCCAGGATGATGAGTACAAGCTCGGCTCCTTCGGCAACCCGGACCCGGGCGTGCAGGAGCGGGCGCTGGACCATGTGCTGGAGTGCTGCGCGATCATGGGCAAGGTCAACAGCGACGTGCTGAGCCTCTGGTTTGCCGACGGCACCAACTACGCCGGGCAGGATGGGCTGCGCCAGCGCAAGCGCCGCTT
>JAPKMV010001110.1 GCA_026645635.1 Caldilineaceae bacterium | reverse complement strand
TGCAGCGCGCTCCAGGCCAGGCGCAGAAACAGGAAGCTGCCCACCACGCTCAACACGACGCGCACCGCGTCGATCTGGCCCGCCAACGCCAGCACAACCAGAGCCGCGGCGATCCACATCGCATCGCCGGTCAACGACCCCAGCAGCGTGAGCAGCGCGCCGCGCCAGCCGCGCCGCTGTGCCCGCCGCATCGCCTCGGCGATGATCTGCCCCTGTTGGCTGTACCAGAAAAACCCCACAATCAACGCCGTAAGCGGCAGCCACGATGACCAGGACAAGATTCAACTCCTCGGCGAAGGCGCTGTCTGGCGGACCGGATGGGCGGTCAGCACGGTTTCCAATACATCCATCCCCCGGCGCACCAGGTTGAGATTGGCCTGGCTGCCCATGTGACCGATGCGGAAGACCTTGCCCGCCAGGTCGCCGTAGTTGCCGCCGACGACCATGCCGTTGCTGCGCAGCGCGGCGTCGAGCGCGTCCCAGGTCCACTGGTCGGGCACGTAGGCGGCAGTCACCGTCGGTGCGGCAAAGTCCTCGTCGGCGGGGAAGAGGCGAACGCCCATCGACTGCAAGCGCTGGCGGCAGTAGGCGGCGACCTCGGCGTGGCGCGTGTAGACCTCCGCCAGCCCTTCGTCGAGCAGCATTTGCAACGAAACGGCCAGCCCGGCCAGCGCGTGCCAGTTGTGCGTGTAGGGGAAGTAGCGGTCGCCCAGGGCTGTGCGCCACGGTTTGAGCGCATCGTAGCCCACATAGCCGGTCTCCTCGACTGCGGCCCAGGCGCGGTCACTCACGGCAAGCACGGAGAGGTCGGGCATGAGGCTGAAGACCTTCTGGCTGCCGCCCAGCCCCAGGTCGATCCGGCACGAGTCCATCTCCACCGGCGCACCGCCGGCCGACGCCACAAAATCCACATAGTAAAGTGCATCCACGTCGCGACAGATCGCGCCCACCACGTCGAGCGGGTTCAGCACGCCGCTGGGCGTCTCGCAGTGAACGGCGGTCACTAGCCGCGGGCGGAAACGCTTCGCCGCCTCCCAGACCGGCTGCGGGTCGATGGCCTGGTCATGGCCGAAACCGACCACCTCCACCTCGGCGCCAAGCTGGCGCGCCATCTCGCCGATGCCATAGCCGAAGATGCCCGTCGCCACGGCCAGCACGCGGTCGCCCGGACGCAGCACACTCTTGAGCGCGCCCCAGAGCGCCAGCATCCCCTCGCCGGTCTGGATCGTCACTTGGGACTGGGTGCCTAACACCATTTGCAGATCGCGTTCACATCCTGCATAGAGGCGGAAAAAATCTTCCTCCAGGTCGGCGCTGCCATAGTCGAACTGATAGGCCGCCAGCACCTCCTCCGGGATCGAAACCGGGCCAGGTGTCAGCGGAATTGAATAGCGTTGCATGGCACGGACACCTTTCGCAAGTTGTACGGTTGAAGGACGCAAAAAATAGAACGCAAAGAATACGGAACTCTCTGCACAGTTGTGATTCCACGCAGAACATTCTGTATACTGTCCATTCGCTGAAAAAAATAGTGACTTTGCTCAATTTTCGGCCAGGGCAGTATAGACAGTGGGTGACAGCCCGAGTAGTTCAAGGATACGTACTTGGAGTGCAGTCAACGGTGTCACA